>DASRJW010000024.1 GCA_035649275.1 Candidatus Krumholzibacteriia bacterium | reverse complement strand
GAGGAGTTCGCCAGCTCCCGCAGCCGCCACGCGGTGCTGGTGCACCTGCGCACGGCGACGAGCGCCGACGGCCGCATCCTGGCGAACGAGATGCGCGCCGTCGCCAACACCGGCGCCTATGGGACCCACGGTATGACCGTGCTCTCCTGCACCGGGAGCAAGACGCTGCCGCTCTACCGCTGCCCGAACCTGCGCTTCGTGGCCGACATCGCCTACACCAACCTGACGGTCGCCGGGGCCTTCCGCGGCTACGGCGGCCCGCAGGGCTACTTCGCCCTGGAGTCGCACATCGACGAGGTGGCCCTCGGTCTCGGCCTCGACCCGCTGCAGTTCCGCGTGCAGAACGCCATCCGCACCGGCGATCCGGACCCGCTGGCGGTCGCCCTCGGCGAGGGCAAGGAGGGTTTGCCCCGCACGGTGCAGAGCTGCGGTTTGCCGCTCTGCATCGAGCGCGGTGCGGCGAGCATCGGCTGGGAACGCCGGCGCGGCGGGAGCTTCGAAACGCCGGACCCGCAGGCCGTGACGAGTGGGCGGCCGACGCGCAGGCGGGGCATCGGCATGGCGATCGCCATGCACGGCACCTCCATCCCCGGCGACGACATGGGAGCCGCGAGCATCAAGGTGAACGAGGACGGCACCTTCAACGTCCTCTGCGGCGCCACCGACATCGGCACCGGGAGCGACACGGTGCTGGCGCAGATCGCTGCCGAGGTCCTGGGAGTGGAGACGCGGGCCATCCTCCTCTACGCCGCCGACACCGATATGACACCCTTCGACGTCGGGGCTTACGCCTCGAGCACGACCTACATCTCGGGTCGCGCCGTGCAGCGCGCCGCCGAAGTGGTGCGCGCCGAGCTCCTGGACATCGCCTCCGACCTGCTCGGCGAACGGGCGGTGGAGCTGCAGGGCGGTTTCGCCCGCGCCGCCTCGGGGGAGTGCGTCGCCATCACCGAGGTGGCACGGGCGTCCCTGTACGGCCCGCGCAAGCGGCAGATCCAGGGTGCGGCGTCCAAGCTCTCCGAGGACAGCCCGCCCCCCTTCGCCGCCACCTTTGCCGAGGTGGAGGTGGACTTGGAGACCGGCGCCATCCAGGTGTTGCACCTGGCGCAAGCGGTGGACTGCGGCGTGGCCATCAATCCCATGCAAGCCGAGGGGCAGGTGGAAGGCGGCACGGCCCAGGCGCTCGGCTATGCCCTCTACGAGGACATGCGCTACGACGCCGCCGGGCGCTTGCTCAACCCGAGCTTCGCCGACTACAAGATCCCGAGCGCCCTCGACATGCCGCGCCTCACCGTGCACCTGGTGCCGACAGAGGAGCCGAGCGGTCCCTTCGGCGCCAAGAGCATCGCCGAGATCCCCCTCGACGGGCCGGCCCCGGCCATCGCCAACGCCGTGCGCGACGCCCTCGGCATCCGGCTCGACGCCTTGCCCATGACCCCAGAGCGGGTCTGGCAGGCGCTGCGTACCGCGGCGGAGGCCGCCGCCACCCCGCCATTGCCGAACGCTACGGCCGTACCGGTCGCCGGCGCGACGCAGCGATGAGCGAGATCCTGCTCCGCGACGTGCACCACGTCGCCACGCTGTCCGACGCGGGCGAGCGCTTCGAGCGCGTCGACATCCTGATCCAGGACGCCCGCATCGCCGCCATCGGCCCGGACCTGGAGCGCCGTTACCCGGTGACAGCGGGCGTCCCACGCGAGTCGGTGGCCGCGCGCACCTGTCTCGCCCTTCCGGGTCTCGTGAACACGCACCACCATCTTTTCCAAACCTTCCAGCGCGCCCTGCCGGCGGTGCAGGACGCCAAGCTCTTCGACTGGCTCATGCACCTCTACGGGATCTGGAAGCACCTCGACCCCGAGGTGGTGTACTGGAGTACCCTGCTCGGCGGCGCCGAGCTCCTGCTCACTGGCTGCACCACGACGAGCGACCATCATTATCTTTTCCCGCGCACGGCGCCGGCGGAGCTCCTGGACGCCCAGTTCGAAGCGGCGGAGAAGCTCGGCCTCCGCTTGCACGCGAGCCGCGGCAGCATGTCGCGAGGGCGCACTCTAGGCGGTCTGCCCCCGGACGAGGTGGTGCAGGACGAGGAGGCGATCCTGAGCGACAGCGAGCGCGTGCTCCAGCGCTGGCACGATCCCGCGCCGCTCGCAATGCGACGCGTCGTGCTCGCGCCATGCTCGCCCTTCTCGGTGACGGCGTCGCTCATGGAGGAAACGCGGCGCCTCGCCCGCGCCCACGGCGTCCATTGCCACACCCACCTCGCTGAGACAGAAGACGAGAACGCCTACTGCCTGGAGCGCTACGGTCGCCGGCCGCTCCGCTGGATGGAGGATCTCGGCTGGCTGGGGGCCGACGTGTGGTTCGCCCACGGCGTCCATTTCGACGCGGACGAGATCGAGGTTCTCGCCCGGACCGAAACCGGAGTCGCCCACTGCCCCACCTCGAACATGCGCCTCGGCAGCGGCACCGCCCCGCTGCTGGAAATGCTCCAGGCCGGCGTCCACGTGGGTCTCGGCGTCGACGGCAGCGCCAGCAACGACACCTCCGACATGCTGGGCGAGGTCCGGCAAGCGCTGTTGCTCGCCCGCACCCGCGGTGGCCCCAGCGCCCTCGACGCCGACACGGCGTTCCGGCTGGCGACACGGGGCAGCGCCCGGCTGCTCGGTCGCGCCTCCGAGCTCGGTAGCCTCGAGGTCGGCAAGGCCGCGGACCTGGTCCTCGTCGATCTCGATCGCCTCGACCTGGCAGGCGCCCTCGCCGATCCCCTCGCCGCCGTGATCTTCGCCGGCATCTCGCACCGGGTGCACACGAGCATCGTCAACGGGCGGATCGTGGTGCGCGACGGCCGCCTGGTCACGGTGGACGAGAGCGAGATCGCCCGCCGCGCGCGCGCGCTCGCCGCCCGGATGCTGCGACAGGCAGGCGTGGAGCTGCCGTTCCGCCTCCCGGATTGGTAAGGGAAGCGATGGCGGAGAATATCGAGATCAAGCTGCGCGTGGCCGATTGGCGGGATTTGCTCCAGCGGCTGCGGGCGCTCGACGGCATCCGCGACGAGGGCGTTCTCGAGCAACGGGATGTCTTCTTCGACTGCCCCAGCGGCCGGCTCAAACTCCGGCTCGTGACTGGGCTTCCCGCCCAGCTCATCCACTACGAGCGCGCCGATGCAGCGGCGCTCCGTTCCTCCCGTTACACGCTGATCGAGATCCCAGACGGCGAAGATCTTGGCGCCGTTCTGCAACTTGCTCTCGGTACCCGTGGTGAGGTGTGCAAACGGCGCCACCTGTTTCTGCTCGACAACGTCCGCATCCACCTGGACGAGGTCCACGCTCTCGGACGCTTCGTCGAGCTCGAGGCCGTCGTCGACGCCCAGCATGACCAAGCCGCCTGTCTTGCTGCTGCCCAACGCCTTCTGCAGAAGCTTGGTCTCGACGGCGCCCCGCGGGAGAGCCATGCCTACATCGACCTCTTGCAAGGTGGTAGCGCGGACTGATCTGGGGCTAGGTCGCCGTAGAGGCAGGCACACGCACGGGAGGTGGCAGGCCGGCGGGAAGCGGGTGCACGGCGGGGTCGAGCGCGTGAGCCAGGATCTCCAGGCTATCGACCAGCCGCGGACCGGGACGGCTGAAGTACTGCGAGCCATCGGTGACGAAGACGTGCCCTGAACGGACAGCTGGCAATTCCTGCCACCCGGGGACGAACTGCAACCGCGGCACATCTTCCAGGGTGCGCTCGATACGCAAGCCGCAACAGGCGATGACCACGACCTCCGGCTGCCAGTCGATCACTTCCTCCCAGCGGAGCTGCCGGGAGGGCTCCCCTTCGCGGCCCAAGCCCTCGACGCCTCCCGCCAGCCGCACCAGCTCGGGGCTCCAGTGGCCGCAGGCAAAAGGCGGGTCGAGCCATTCCAGGAGCGCGACCCGCGGCCGGTGCCGCGACCGAGCTGCACGCGCCACCACGGCCTCGACGCGGGCGCTCAGCGCGCCGACGGCTTCGTCCGCCTGCCGCTCCACACCGGCAGCTGCAGCCACCTGCCGTATCGCGACGAAGACTTCGGCAAGCGTCCGCGGTTCCAGGTTGAGAACCCGGGGTGCAGCGGGGAGAGAACAGACGGCAGCGCGGACTTCCTCTTCGGCCACGGCGCACACATCGCAGAGCGCTTGCGTCACGATCAGCTCGGGACGCAGCGCTTCCAGCGCCGGCAGGTCGAGGGTGTAGAGGGCCCGGTTCGTCTGCAGACGATCGCGAACCAAGCGATCGATGGTGCCGCTCGCGGCGTCGACGGGGATCAGGGTGCGCGTCACCTTCGGCAGAGCCTGGACCGGCGCCGGGAAGTCGCACTCGTGGGTGACGCCGAGCAGCTGGTCCTCGAGCCCCAAGGAGCAGATGATTTCTGTGGCGCTCGGGAGCAAGGAAACGATCCGCATGGGCAGTGCGCCCCCGAATCACTGCAGGCTGGCGACGGGGCCGAGGCCGATGAGGACGTTCTTCTCCCGGCGGAGGTAGGCGTCGGCGAGGCGCGCGACATCGTCGCAGCTCACTGCGTCGAGGGCACGCAGGATCTCGCTGACGCTGATCTGGCGGCCGAAGTAGATCTCGTTCTTCGCCATCCGGGACATGCGGCTCGCCACATTCTCCATACCGAGGAGCATGCTGCCCTTGAGCTGGTCCCGGGTGTCCTCGAGCTCGCGCTGCGAGATGCCGTCGCGGCAGAGCTTCTCGTACTCCAGCCAGACCAGATCCAGGGCGGGCTTGGTGTTCTCCGGCGACACCGCCAGGAAGGTGCCGGCGAAGCCGCCATCTCGGGCGAACTCGGTCATCGTGCTCACGGCGTAGCAGAGCCCGGCGTTCTCCCGCACGCTCTGGAAGAGCCGCGAGCTCATGCCGCCGCCGAGCAAGGTGGAAAGGAGCAGGAGGGCGTAACGGTCGTCGTTCTGATACGACATGGTGGTGCTGCCGAGCACCAGATACTGCTGCGTGAGCTTCTCGTCCACCTGGAAGTGCACCGTCTCGGGATTGGGCCGCACGGACAATTCTGCATGCGGCACCTGCCCGGGGGCGAAGCCGAAGGCCGCTTCGACCTTGCCCAGCACTTCCTGGCTCTCCACCGCCCCGGAGACGGAGATGAGGACGTTCTCCCCCACGTAATGCCGGGCCATGAACTCCCGTAGATCCGGCTGGGTGATGCCGCTCACGCTCTCCCGACTGCCCAGGATCGGCCGGGCCAGGGGGTGCTCGCCGTAGAGCTTCTCCGCCAGGATCTCGAAGATCCAATCGTCCGGCGTATCGAACACGTTGTTGATCTCTTCGATGACCACGCCCTGCTCGAGCTTGATCTGCTCCGGCTCCAGGGTCGGCCGGAGCAGGAGATCGGAGATCACGTCGAGAGCGAGATCGAAATGCTCGCGCAGCACCCGGGTGTAGAAGCAGGTGTATTCCTTGGTGGTGTGCGCTTCGAGGGAGCCGCCCACACGCTCCAGGGCGAGGGCGATCTCGTAGGCCGAGCGCCTCTCCGTACCCTTGAAGACCATGTGCTCGACGAAATGCGTGATGCCGGCCACGCGCCTGTCCTCGTCCCGGGAGCCGACCCGCACCCAGACGCCGATGACAACGGAATAAGTGGCAGGCACGGGCTGGACGAGCACGGTCACGCCCGGGGCCAGCACCCGTTTCTCGATGCGTTCTTCCGTGGAATAGGAACCGAGGTGCACGGCCGCCCCTCCCTCTGCCTCCGCCCGAGCGCGACGCGGCAGGGACCCCTGCCGGCGTCGCGCCCCCTGTCCGCGCTCAGCGGTTGTAGCTGCCGCCGCCGCCGCCCCCGCCACCTGGACGGCCGCCTCGCCCGCCACCGCCACCGCCACCGCCACCGCCACCGCGCCGGCGTCTGTCCCGGCCACCGCCGCCGCCGCCACCGCCACCGGGGCCGCCCGGCCCGCGCCGCTCGTAGCCGCCGCGGTCACCCTGGGGGCCGCGATCCCCATGCGGGCCGCGCTCCGCCGGCGGGCGGTCGTAACCCGAGCCCACCTCGACGGCCTCCTCGCGGGGCAGCAAGGCCTTGTGGGAGAGCCGGACCTTGCCCTCGCTGTCGATGCCGATGACCTTCACCTGGATGGTGTCGCCCTCCTGCAGCACGTCGGTGACGTGGTTGATCCGGTGGTGGGCGATCTCCGAGATGTGCAGGAGTCCGTCCCGGTTGGGCAGGATCTGCACGAAGGCGCCGAAATCGGTGATGCGGCGCACGGTGCCGTCGTACACCGCCTCCAGCTCCGGTTCGGCGACGATGTCGCGGATCATCTGCAGGGCTTTCTCCCCCGACGCCTGATCCACGGCGGCGATCTTGATCAATCCCGTGTCGTCCACATCGATGGTGGCGCCGCTCTCCGCCGTGATGGCGCGGATGACCTTGCCTCCGGGGCCGATGACGTCGCGGATCTTGTCCACCTTGATCTGGATGGTGGTGATCTTCGGCGCGTACGGCGACAACTCCGCCCGCGAGGCCGCAAGCACCTCGGCCATCTTGGCGAGGATGTGTTCGCGTCCCTCCCGCGCCTGCTCCAGCGCCTGGCGCATGAAGTCCCGGGAGAGACCGGCGACCTTGGTGTCCATCTGGAAGGCCGTGATGCCCCGGTGCGTGCCGGTCACCTTGAAGTCCATGTCCCCCAAGTGATCCTCGACGCCCAGGATGTCCGAGAGCACTACCGAACGGCCGTCCTCGATGATGGCGCCCATGGCGATTCCCGCCACCGCATCGCGCACCGGCACGCCGGCGTCCATGAGCGCCAGGCTGCCGCCGCAGACCGAAGCCATGGAGCTGGAGCCGTTCGACTCCAGGATGTCCGAGACCAGGCGCAGGGTATACGGGAAGGTCTCTTCCGACGGGATCACTGGCGTCAGTGCCCGCTCCGCCAGCGCCCCGTGCCCGATCTCGCGGCGGCCGGTGCCGCGGATGGGGGAGACCTCGTTGACGCTGAAAGGCGGGAAGTTGTAGTGCAGCATGAAGCGCTTGGTGAACTCGCCACCCAGCGTGTCCATGCGTTGCTCGTCCTTGGCGGTCCCGAGCGTAGCCACCGCCAGGCTCTGAGTCTCGCCGCGGGTGAACAGCGCGCTGCCATGGGTACGCGGCAGGACGCCGACCTCGATGGAGATCTGGCGGATGTCCTTGGGACCTCGGCCGTCGGCGCGCACGCCGTCCTCGAGGACGGCGCGGCGCATCTCACGCTGCTCCACCGCCTCGACCGCGGCGCGGATCGCCCCCTCCGCCTCGGGAAATTCCGTCGCGAGAGTGGTAGCGACCTCGTCCTTCAGCTGATCCACGGCGCTGTAGCGCTCGAGCTTGGCACGAATGCGGTTGATCTCGCGCAGACGCCCGAGGGCCAATTTCTGCACCCGCGCTTCCAGCCCGGCGGGCTTCTCCTTGGGGGTGAAGGTCGCCTTGGGGCGCGGCCCGACGGCCTCGAAGAGCTGGCGCTGCAGGCCGTTCAAGCGACGGATCTCGTGGTGGGCGAATTCCAACGCGTCCACCAGCGCCGCCTCGCTGACCTCCTTGCAGCCGCCTTCCACCATGACGATGGACTCGTCGGTTCCGGCCACGGTGACGTCCATGTCGCTCTCGTCCATCTGTTGCACCGTCGGGTTGATGACGAACTGGCCGCCCATACGTCCGACGCGCACGCCCGAGACCACATGGGGGAACGGGATCTCCGACAGGCCGAGCGCCGTGGAGGCGCCGGTGATGCCCAGCACGTCGGTCTCGTTGTCCTGATCGAAGGAGAGCACCGTCGCGATGATCTGGATGTCGTTGGAAAAGCCGTCCGGGAAGAGCGGGCGCAGGGGCCGATCGATGAGACGTGCCGAGAGGGTCTCGCCCTCGTGCGGCCGGCCCTCGCGCTTGAAGAAACCGCCGGGGATCTTGCCGGCGGCGTAGGATTTCTCCCGGTATTCCACCATCAGCGGCAGCCAGCTCTTCGCCGGGTCCGCCTTGGGCTCCATGACCGCGGTCACCAGGATGACACTGTCTCCGAAGCGCACGACTACCGCGCCGCCCGCCTGTTTGGCCATTCTTCCGGTCTCGATACTGAAGGTCCGGCCACCGACCTCCGCCGTCACGATCTTCTGCATGCTTCCTTTTCCCTCACTTCCGCTTTCCGCTCTCGCGCCGCCCCGGGAACCGCCAATCTCCTCCGGTCCGGCGCGACGGCTGTCGCGCCACCGGGAAGATCCCATGCCGGCCCGGACGGGGCCTCGAAACAGGCTAGCGACGGAGCTCGAGCTCCTTGATGAGCATCTTGTAGTGCTCGACGTTCTTGTTTTTCAGATAGTCCAGCAGCCGGCGCCGCTGGCCGACCATCTTCAGGAGTCCACGCCTCGAGTGGTGGTCGTTCTTGTGGACCTTGAAGTGCTCGGTCAAACTCCGGATTCTCTCGGTGAGTAGAGCGATCTGGACCTCGGGAGAGCCCGAGTCGTGCTCGTGGAGCTTGAACTTTTCGATCACCTGCCGCTTGTTGTCCTTCGATAGAGCCATCGTCGCGAACCTCCCGTGAAGGACTATGGTCACGATGGCTGCAGGCGCTGGCTTGCCCAGTCACCCGCGCTTTTCGAACCGTGGGAACCTAACACAATCAAAGAACGCTGCAAAGCCCCATGTGGGCGCAGAAACGACTCGAAATCACGCCCCCAACCGTCTGTCGACAGGCAGGATGGCTGGCTCAATCGAGCTGCGCACAGGCCGCTCTGGCCTGGGCGATGTCCTGGCGGATCTGGGCCACCAGAGCCTCCGGCCCGCTGAACTTCCGCTCGTCTCGCAGGCGGGCGATGCACTCGAGCCGGAGGCCGGCACCGTACAGATCGCCGTCGAAATCGAGGATGTGGACCTCCACCGATTGGGTTCCCTCCTCGACGAAGGTGGGCACGACGCCGATGTTGAGCGCCCCCGCGTGCAGCCGCCCCTCGATGCCGACGCGTGCCGCGTAGACTCCCCGCGCCGGGACGAGCTTCTCCGCCGACAGCTGCAGATTCGCGGTGGGGATGCCGATGGCCCGCCCGCGGCCGCTGCCGCGCACCACCGTGCCCTGCAGCGCATAGGGCCGGCCGAGGAGCTCGGCGGCGGCTTCGACGTTGCCGGCGTCGAGGAGATGGCGGATGCGGGTGCTGCTCACCGGCGCGCCGCCGATCTCGAAGGCCGGCACCGAGCGCACTTCGAAGCCGAGGACGCCGCCCAGCTCCCGCAGGCGTTCCTGGTTTCCTTGTCTTTCATGTCCCAGACTCACGTTGTAGCCGAGAACGAGACGGCGGGCTCCCAATCCGGTACAGAGGAAGTCGCGGACGAAGTCCACGTAGGACATGCGCGCCAGCTGCTGGTCGAAACGGAGCACCGCCACGGCGCCGAGGGGATAGCTGCCGAGGAGCTCGAGTCGCTCCGGCAGCGGACTCAGCAAGCGCGCCCGCTTCGGCGGCCCCAGCACCGCGCGGGGGTGCGGATCGAAGGTGACCACGGCGACGGCCCCGGCCGGCGCTCCCTCGAGGGCGGCCGCTAGGATGCGCTGGTGACCGCGATGCAAGCCGTCGAAGACGCCCACGGAGACCACCGAGTAACGCGGTGCTGCGGGCAGCTCGTGCGGGAAGTTGGCGTAGACCTTCACGCCGCTTCTCCCCCTGCGTCGACGCGCACCGGCTCCGGGAAGACGCGCAGCAAACGCACGCGCGCCCACTGCTTCTTGCCGTCCACCTGTGCCATGGCCAGGAGGCGTTGGCCATCGGCGGAGAGCAACCGGTGCGGACCGGAAAGGCGCGGCACCTCCACCAGCGCCCGTAGCTCCGGCTGGGCACCGTGTCGCAATGCGGCTTCGAAGGGAGCGCGGACCGTGAGGGCCGGGAAGGAGCGGAGCGCCGCCGGCAGCGCCAGCACGCCGGCGGGGGGCGGCGAAGCCGTGCCGGCTGCCGCGGCCAGGGCTGTTTCCAGGGCTTCCAGGCTCGATGCTTCGGCCAGAGCGAAGGGGCCGACGGCGGTTCGGCGCAGCGCCTCCAGGTGCGCCGGAACGCCGAGCGCCTGGCCGAGATCGTGAGCGATGCTGCGCACGTAGCAACCGCGCCCGCAGCGGAGGTGGATGTCGGCGTAGTCGGTCCCGAGAGCGCGGAGAGCGATACTGTGCACCCGGACGCGCCGCGGCTGCCGCTCCACTTCCCCACCGGCACGGGCGATCTCGTAGAGCCGGCGCCCCTGGTGCTTCAGCGCTGAAACCATGGGCGGGGTCTGGTCGATCTCGCCGGCGAAGCGCTGCAGCGCCTCCTCCACCTGGCTGGCCGCGAGCGCCGGCACCGGCGCGCTGGCGATGACCTCCCCCGCGGCATCGTGAGAATCCGTGGCGGTGCCGAAGCGCACGCGACCTTCGTATTCCTTGGGGAAGTCGACGAAGAGCCCGGCGAGCCGGGTGGCGACCCCGGTGCAGAGGACGAGCAACCCGGTGGCATTCGGATCCAGGCTGCCGCTGTGTCCGGCCTTCTGCACCCGGGCGGCGCGGCGCAACCGGCGCACCGCACCGAAAGAGGTCAGGCCTTGAGGCTTGTCGATGAGGAAGACCCGGTCGTCGAAATGCATGACCTCGTCTCGGGAGGGAGGCTCAGCCGCGCAAGGCCTGCAGCACGGCCTGCACGATCAGCTCCTGCGCCCTGTCGATGTCGGCATCGACGCTGCAACCCGCGGCGTTCCGATGCCCGCCGCCGCCGAACTCCCGGGCAATCCGCGATACGTCCAGGAGATCCGGCGAACGCAGGCTCACCCGGGTGCGCCCGGAGTCGACCTCACGCAGCATCGCCGCCACCTGCACCCCATCCACCGAGGTGGCGTGGTTGACGAAGCCTTCGCTCTCCTCCATGCGCGCACCGCTGCGCTCCAGCATGTCCCGGGTGAGGCACAAGGTCGACAGCTTGCCGCCGGCGTGGAATTCCAGGGTGGTGAGGACCTCGCCGAGGAGGCGGAGCGCCTGCGGGCGCCGCCGGAACATGTAGTTCTCCGCCAAGCGGCCCGGATCGGCACCGAGCGCCACCAGCTCGGCGCCGACCCGCAGCGTTTCGGCATTGGTGTTGGAGAAACGGAAGCACCCCGTGTCGGTGATGAGCCCGACGTAGAGGCAGGTCGCCGCCTGGGACGTGACGCAACCGGGCCAGGCTTCGCGCAACAGGAGATAGGTCAGCATGGTGGTGGAGGCGACGCTCGGATCCGCGAGGTCCACGTACTCGCAGGGGCGCTCGGGGCCGCCGTTGCCCGGGTGGTGGTCGATGTTCACCACCACCGTCTCGGGGCTGACGTGATCGAGCACCGCGTGGATGCGCCGGAAGCTCCCCACGTCCACGGCGATGATCACCTCCGGCGGGAAGAGCTCGCCCAGCCGCGTCACGTCCCCCATGTGTTCGGTGCCCGGCAGGTCCTCGTATTGTCGCGGGAACGGATGCTGGCGGATGGCGACGATGCGCTTCCCCATCCGACCCAGGACCTCCTGCAACGCCAGCGCCGCGCCGATGGAGTCGCCGTCCGGCGATTCGTGCACGCTCACCCAGATGCGATGGTGCGACTGCACGAGGGCGCGGAAACGAGCCGCTGCGGCAGGGATGTCGATCTCAGCCATCTTCCGGCTCCTCCGGCGCGGCCGGTGCCTGCGGCTCTCCGGCCTGCTCCTTGATCTCACGCAGCAGCTGATCGATGTGGGCGCCGCGTTCCAGGGAGGCATCGTGGACGAAACGCAGCTCCGGCACCGTCCGCAGGCGCAGATGGTGGCTGGCTTCGCGGCGCAGGAAACCGGCGGCGTTCTCCAGGCCGCGCTGCGCCTGGCGCTGCGCCGTTTCCGAGCCCAGGACGCTGTAGAACACCTTGGCCACCGCCAGATCCCCGGACACCTGCACCCCGGTCACCGACACGGCCTGCACGCGGGGGTCGCGCACCCGGCGCGCCAAGAGCTCCACCAGTAGGTCGCGGAGACCGGCGTTGAGCCGGGCGAGGGCGACAGGATCCACGTTCTCTCCTCATTCCTCCGGGCGCGCGCCCGGAACTTTCGAGCTTAGCGCAGCTCCACGGCAACGTCGAGCAACTCGACTCGATGATCGCTCTCGACGAGATCGCTGGCCTTGGAAAGCACCGAGTGCACCACGCGGGAATCGTTCGACACCGTCACCAGACACAGCGTGGAGCGCTGCCAGAGATCGTGGTGATCGGCTTCGCTGACCGCGAGATTCAGCCGCCGGCGGAGGCGGTCGATGAGGCTGCGCAAGACGAAACGTTTCTCTTTCAGCGAGGTGCAGCCGGGGATGTAGAGGTCGAGTGTACAGAAGCCGACGACCATGGACGCCACCCTTTCAGAGGGTGCGCGCGACCTCCTCCAGGCGGTAGACCTCGAGGACGTCGCCCACCTTGATGTCGTCGAAGCCGGAGACACCGATGCCGCACTCGAAGTTCTGGGACACCTCGCGCACGTCGTCCTTGAAGCGCTTGAGCGACGAGACCGTGGCGTCGTAGACCACCACGTGGTCGCGGATGACCCGGATCTTGCCGTTGCGGGTGATCTTCCCTGAGGTCACGTAGCAACCGGCGATGGTCCCCACCTTGGGAACCCGGAACACCTGGCGCACCTCGGCGACGCCGTCGATGCTCTCCTTCGTCTCCGGCGTCAGCAAGCCCACCATGGCTTCCTTCACCTCGTTGACCACGTCGTAGATGACCTCGTAGAGCCGGATGTCCACGCCCTCGCGCTTGGCGAGCTCCCGAGCGTGCTGGCTCGGGCGGACGTGGAAGCCGACGACGATGGCATTGGACGCCGCCGCCAGGGTGACATCGGTCTCGTTGATGCCGCCGACGCCGCGATGGATGACGCGCACCGCCACTTCGGTGGTGGAGAGCTTCTCCAGAGACTCGGTGAGCGCCTCCACCGAGCCGTCCACGTCGCCCTTGAGAACGACCTTGAGCTCGGCGAGACCGCTCTCACGCATCATCTGGTGGAACTGTTCCAGACTGACGCGCCGGCTCGACTTCGCCTCGCGGGCGCGCTCGTACTGCTGGCGCTTGGAAGCGATGTCCCGCGCCTGGCGGTCGCTCTCGACGACGGTGAATGGATCCCCCGCCTGCGGCACGCCGTCGCAGCCCAGCACCTGCACCGGGTCGGCGGGGCCGACGTTCTCGATGCGCCGCTCGCGCTCGTTGAGCAAGGCGCGGACGCGACCCGAGTGCCTGCCGGCGACGAAGACGTCGCTCAAGTTCAGCGTCCCCTGCTGCACCAGCACGTTGACGACCACACCGTGCTGCGGCGTCTTGCGCGCTTCCAGGACGACGCCGCGCATGCGCCCTTCCCGCGGCGCCTTGAGCTCCAGCATCTCCGCCTGCAGGTGGATGAGCTCGAGCAGCTGCTCCAGCCCCTTGCCGGTCTTGGCCGACACCTCCACCGCCGTGATCGTGCCGCCCCAATCCTCGAGGAGGACGTTGTTCTGCGCTAGCTGCTGCTTTACTCGCTCGACGTTGGCATCCGGCAGATCCACCTTGTTGATCGCCACCAGGAAGGGCACGTTGGCGGCGCGGGCGTGATTGAGCGCTTCCAGGGTCTGCGGCATGACGCCGTCGCTCGCTGCCACCACCAGCACCACCAGGTCGGTCACCTGCGCGCCGCGGGCGCGCATGGCGGTGAAGGCCTCGTGACCCGGCGTGTCCAGGAAGGTGATGCGATGCCCGCCCGGGGTGGTGACCTCGTAGGCGCCGATGTGCTGGGTGATGCCGCCGGACTCGCCGGCCACGACATTGGTGCGCCGGATCTTGTCGAGGATCGAGGTCTTGCCGTGATCGACGTGGCCCATGATGGTGACCACTGGCGGCCGCGGCAGCCGGGGCGCCTCGGATTCCTCCACGTCGAGCTCGGTCTCCTCGAACTCGCTGATCCACTCCACTTCGTATTCGTACTCGGCGGCCAGGATCTCGATGGTGTCCTTGTCGAGCCGCTGGTTGATGGTGGCAAGAACGCCGTTCTTGAACAGCTTGCTGATGAGCTCGTGGGGGGCCACGCCGAGCTCGGCGGCCAGATCCTGGAGCGGCATCATCTCCACCGCTTGGATGACGTTCTCGCGCTCGTCCACTGCCACGCCGCCGGCGTGGACGCGGCGTCGCCGGCGCTGCCGGCGCGGGCCATCGATCTCGGCCATCGTCTTCTGGAAGCTTTCGCGCACCGCGCGCTCGTCGACTCCCGGCTTCTTCCGCCCCTTGGTGCCGCGCGGCCGGCGCCCGGGAGCGAACTCCGGCGGACCACCGCCGCGACCATGGCGTTGCGGCGGGGGCGGCTCGGGCGCCCGCGAGCGGGGCGGAGGCGCCGTCGAGGAACGGGGCGGGCGCGTCTCCATCGGCCGGGAGCCGCGGTGTTCAGGCGGACGGACTGCCGGTGGCGGCGGGGTCGGAGGCGCGGCGGCTTGGGCCTTGGCCACGGCCGCCTCTCGCGCCCGTTCCTTGGCGGCGCGTTCTTCCTCCGCTTTGTGCTGCTGGATCGCTGCGTGCACTTCCTTACGCTTGCTCTCCTCCACCTTGACCTGAGCTTGCGCCTGGGAGAAGCGCGCTTCGATGGCCGCCAGCATCTCCGGTGTCGCCGTGCTCATGTGGTTCTTGACTTCGTGGTCGAGATCCCGGAGCACCTTGAGCAAGGCGTCGCTGGAGACGTTGAAGTCCCGCGCCACTTCGTAGATGCGCTTCTTCTTGCTTTCCGCCATGACCGTCACCTTGCTTCCCCTCGGGACGGCGGCCCAGACTCCGCCTCCACGAGCCGCAGCAGCTCGGTCGCTAGCCGCGGATCCAGGACTCCCAGGATCGCCACCGAGGCGCGACCCACGAGGCTTCCGAGCTGCTCCTTGTCGAGGTCCACGGCGACGCAGGCCACCGTCTCCCCGACGCCGCTGTCCCGGACCGCGCTCGCCCCGGCATCACGCGCCACGAACACGGCGTGCAAGCGGCCCGTACCCGCGGCGCGCCGGCAAGCCGAGCGCCCCAGGGCGAGCTTCCGGGCTCGGTGCGCCTGCCCCAGCAGGTTGCGCAGCTTCTCCATCCGGCGCAGCCCGGCTCACCCCACCGGCGGCCGCTCGGGTGCATCGGAGGCGTCCGCCTCCGCCGCCGCGGTCTCCGCTTCCGGTTCCTCGGGCGCTTCCGGGGCCGCGGGCATCTCCCCTGCCTCGATCTCTTCGACCGTCTCGGTCTCGGCTTCCGACACCGCCGCCGGGGCTTCGGCTTCCGGCTCGTCCGGCTCCAGCTCCGACTCGTCGCGGAAGGTGAGCGTCGCCGCGGCGGCGTCCGCTTCCGGAGCCGGCACGCGGTCGAACATCTGCTCGTCGAACAGATGCTCCTGGGCCTGCAGCGCCTGAGCGAAATCGGTTTCGATCTGCTTGGCCCTCTCCACTCCCAGGGTCCGCAAGCGCGCCACCCGTTCCTCGTCCATGCCTTCCAGGCCCAACAGGTTTTCCACCTCGGCGGCGTTCAGGTCCTTCAAGGTGTGCACGTTGATGCTGCCGAGCAGGGTCACCTCTTCCGGCGTCAAGCCTTCCACCTCGTCGAGGGCGACGCGCATCTCCTTGTCGAGACGCTCGCGCTGCGCCATCTCGGTGGAGCTGACCAGGTCGATCTTCCAGCCGGTCAGACGGACGGCGAGGCGCACGTTCTGCCCCTCCCGGCCGATGGCCAGCGACAGCTGCTCGTCCTCGACCACCACGGTCATCTCCTGGCTCTCGCGCCTGATGCGGATGTTCTGCACCTTGGCCGGAGAGAGCGCCTTGGTGACGAACTGTTGCGGTTCCTCGCTCCAGGGCACGATGTCCACCCGTTCCCCCGAGAGCTCCTTGACCACCGCTTGCACGCGGGAGCCCTTCATGCCCACGCAGGCGCCCACGGCGTCCACCCGGTCGTCCTTGGAGTACACCGCGATCTTCGAGCGCCCGCCGGCGTCCCGGGCCACGGCGCGGATCTCCACGATGCCGTCGTAGATCTCCGGCACCTCGCTCTCGAACAGCTTCTCGATCAGACCCGGGTGGGTGCGCGACAGGATGATCTGCGGCCCCTTGCCCACGTCCAGGACCTCGACGACGTAGGCCTTGATCGGCAGCCCCTGATGCCAGCGCTCGCGGCGGATGCTCTCCTTGCGCGGCAGGAAGCCTTCGGCTTTCCCGAGGGAAACCAGCACGCCGGTGCGGTCTTGCTGCTGCACCGTACCGGTGATGATGTCGCCGACCCGGCCCTTGAACTCGTCGAAGATCTTGCCGCGCTCCACCTCGCGGACCCGCTGCACCAGCACCTGTTTGGCGAGCGCGATGGCGTTGCGGCCGAACTCCGAGAACGGCAGCAGCTCCCGGATCTCGTCCCCTACCTTCAGGTTCGGATCCAGCTCGTGGGCCTCTTCCAGAGTCACCTGGCAGACGGGATCCTCGATCTCGTCCTCGTCCTCCACCACAGCCTTGACGAGGAACGGCTGCACCGTGCCCTTCTCCTCGTCGATGTCGACGTGGACGACCGCGTTGTTGCCGTACTTCTTCTTGATCGCCGTCGTCAGCCCGACCTCGAGGGTCTCGTAGAGGAGACCCTTGTCCACCCGGCGCTCGCGGGTGAGCTGGTTCAGGGCTTCCAGGATGCTGTAGTTCATATCCTTCACCTTGGGGCGCTGCGGCGCCCGCCTTTGAGATCCTGCCCCAGATCCCGGTGCAGTCGCGCCTTGGCGATCTGCGCCAGAGGGATCCGGCGTTCGCCCTGGGTCGTCTCCACGCAGAGCACGTCGTCTTCCAGCGCTCCGAGCACGCCGGTCACGGAGGCACCGCCGTCCACCGCTTCCCGCAGGCGCAACTTCGCCGGTTCGCCGCGAAAGCGCCGGAAGTGTTCCGGCTTGGTCAGCGGCCGGTTGATCCCGGGCGACGACACCTCGAGATAGTACCCGGCCGGGAGGTCGGCGCAGGAATCGAGGAGCGGGCCCACCGCCCGGCTCGCTTGCGCGCACTGCTCGAGCAATACGCCGCCCGGTGCATCCAGGGTCACGCGCAGGATGCGGCGGCCCGACTCGACGGCGAACGTGACTTCGATGCACTCGAAGCCGAGAGACGCAAGCTCGTGCTCGATGCGTTCGAGGAGCCCGGAGGGGAGCGTAGCCGCCATGGGCCTCCTCTGATGCCAAAAAAAAGTGGGTCCGCGAACCCACTCAACCCCGGTCACCTTAAGCCCATCGGGCCTGGCCTGGCAAGCCCCCCCCTCCCTCAGGCTCCAGAACCGCGTCCCAGGCGCTGCAGGACGTGCAGCACCACCCGCGCCACCTCCTCCAAGCTCGCCGGGCTGCATGCCGCCGGCAGGTCGCGCGTCGTGTGCCAGGCGGGGTAATCGAGATCGATGAGGTCGACTGCCGGGATGCGCTGGAGCAGGAAGTGCATGTGGTCGTCGTAGACGGCAGGGCCGGGAGCGGAGACGAATGACTTCGCTCCCAAGGATTCGGCCACGGCGAAGACCAGGCGTGTCAACGCCGGCGCCGCTCGCAGCGAGTTCTCCTCCATGCGAATGTGCAGGTCCGCGTCTCCCACCATGTCGAGGAGCAGCATGGCGCGGGGCCGGTACGCGCCCATGGTGGCGGCGAAATGGCGGGAGCCGAGCAGATAGTGCTGCACCTCTCCCTCTTTGCCGTAGTCCTCGCCGTCGAAGAAGACGAGGTCGACGCCGACTCCCGGATCCCAGCTCCCGAGGGCTTCGGCCACTTCGAGGAGCACCGCCACACCGCTGGCGCCGTCGTTGGCACCGGGCACGGGCAGCGACTGTGCCGCGCCGCTGTCGCGATCGGCGCGGGGGCGCGAGTCGTAGTGTGCGGCGAGGAGAACGCGCGCCGGGCGCTCGGGATGGAAATGCGCCAGGATGTTGACGAGTTGCAGCGAATCGGTGCCGTACGGATCGGCGAGGCGGAACTCCTGCAGGCCGAGCTTCTCCGCCCGGCGCTCGAGGTGCGCCAGGATGTAGCGGCGGCAGCAGGCGGCGGCCGCGCTTCCCGGCACCCGCGGGCCGCAAGCAACCTGTGCTTCCAGATGTTGGAAGGCGCGAGCCCCGTCCGGGGCCGGCGGCGGTGTGGGGGGCGGCGCGCTGCTGCCACAAGCTCCGGCCGCCGCGAGCAGCATGAGCACGGCGAGGGCACACCGTCTCAAGTGCTCTCCTCGACGGGCCCGAGCCAGGGCGCTCTCCCCCAGGCCTGCAACCTTTCTTGCAGCGATTTCACGTGCACCCGTTCTTCTCGGAGGGCCCGGATGGCTCGGGCGAGAGCCAGGGCCCCGGAGAGCGTCGTCACCATCGGGATGCCGTGGGAGACGGCGGCGCGGCTGACCGCATTTTCGTCGAAACGAGAGGTCTTGCCGAGGGGTGTGTTGACGATGAGCTGCACCCGGCCGGCGTGGATCTCGTCGCGGATGTCGGGCTTGCCTTCGTTCACCTTGAAGACCCGGCGCGCCGACAAGCCGGCGGTCTCCAGCACCTGGGCGGTGCCGGTGGTGGCCAGGAGATCGAAACCGAGCTCGCGGAAAGCGCGGCCGATTTCTGGCGCCCGGCGCTTGTCGCGCTCGTTCACACTGATGTACGCGGTGCCGCGCACGGGCAGGCGTTCGTCGGCGGCGATCCAGGCCTTGAGCGTCGCTTGCCCCAGCTCCGGCGCCCAACCCATGACCTCGCCGGTGGAGCGCATCTCCGGCCCCAGATAGACGCCGGCGTCGGGGAACTTGCGGAACGGGAAGACGGGTTTCTTCACCGCGAAGCCCGCCACCACGCCCGCGGGCGGTAGATCGAGATCGTCGAGCCGGGCGCCGAGAGCGATGTCGGTGGCCCGGCGCGCCAGCGGCACGCCGATCGTCTTGCTGACGAAGGGAACGGTGCGCGAGGCGCGTGGGTTGGCCTCGAGCACGTA
The DNA here is from genome assembly GCA_035649275.1 of Candidatus Krumholzibacteriia bacterium. Lineage (NCBI taxonomy): Bacteria > Candidatus Krumholzibacteriota > Candidatus Krumholzibacteriia > Candidatus Krumholzibacteriia bacterium. The sequence goes on along the minus strand of DASRJW010000024.1, from coordinate 98,723 downwards.
GACGACGCCGTCCAGCATGGCGAACTGCATGTTGAGCAGCCCGCGCACCTGCAGGGCTTCCGCGACCTGGCGCGTCGTCCGCTCCAGCGCCTGGCGTACCTCGTCGGGGAGAACGTAGGGCGGCAGCAGGCACTCGCTGTCGCCGGAGTGCACCCCCGCTTCTTCGATGTGCTGCATGATGCCGGCGATGTAGGTGGAGCTGCCGTCGGCGAGGGCGTCGACGTCGAACTCGTAAGCGTCCTCCAGGAAGCGGTCGACCAACACCGGAGCCCCTGGCATGGCTTCGAGAGCCCGCTCCACGTAGCCCACGAAAGCGCTCTCGTCGTAGACGATGCGCATGGCGCGCCCGCCGAGCACGTAGGAAGGTCGCACCAGCACCGGGAAGCCGATGCGCCGGGCGCATTCGCGCGCCTGCTCCACGTCGGCCGCCATCCCCCAGGCCGGGCTCGGGACGTGGAGATCGGCGAGCAGCGCGGCGAAGCGGCCGCGATCCTCGGCGAGATCGATCGACTCGGCGCTCGTGCCCAGGATGCGCACCCCCGCCGCGTGCACCGCCTGCGCCAGCTTGAGGGGCGTCTGGCCGCCGAACTGCACGAGCACCCCCTCCGGGGCTTCGAGCTCGAGGACGTCCAGGATGGATTCGAGCGCCAGCGGTTCGAAGTAGAGCTTGCTCGCCACGTCGAAGTCGGTGCTCACGGTCTCGGGATTGCAGTTCACCATGATGGCGTCGTAACCGCGCTCACGCGCCGCCTGCACCGCCTGCACGCAGCAGTAGTCGAACTCGATGCCCTGGCCGATGCGGTTCGGGCCGCTGCCGAGGACGACGACGCGGGGCGAGCTGCTCCGCACCGACTCGTTCTCCTCTTCCCAGGTGCTGTAGAAGTACGGCGTCGTGGCGGCGAACTCGCCGGCACAAGTGTCCACCACCTTGTAGACCGGATGCAGGTCGAGCCGCTGGCGCAGCCGCCGGAACTCTGCCGGCGCCAGGCCCACGAGACGGGCGATCTGCTCGTCGCCGAAGCCATCGCGCTTGGCGTCCTGCAGCAAGCGGCGCAGGGACGGGTCGTCGTCGGTCGCCTCCTTCGCGGCTGACCGCAGCTGCGGCGCCGCGGCGCGGAGCTCGGCGCGCCGCACCCCGAGGGCGCCGATCTCGTGCAGGAACCACGGATCCATCCCGGTCGCGGCGGCCACTTCTTCCACGCTCCGGCCTTCGCTCTCCAGCGCGGTGGCGATCTCTTGCACCCGGTTCGAGTGCGCCTCCTCCAAGCGCAAGGGCCCCGGGGGTGCCGGATCCACTCCGTGCAGGCCTCGCTCCAGGGAGCGGAAGCCCTTCTGCAGGGCCTCGCGGAAGGTGCGCCCGATGGCCATGGCTTCGCCGACCGAGCGCATCTGCACTCCGAGCACGTCGCGCTGTCCCTGGAACTTCTCGAAGTCCCAGCGCGGCACCTTCACCACCACATAGTCGAGGGCCGGTTCGAAGGCGGCGCAGGAAGTGCCGGTGATGTCGTTGGGGATCTCGTCCAGGGTGTAGCCGATGGCCAGCTTGGTCGCCACCCGGGCGATGGGGAAGCCGGTGGCCTTGGACGCCAGCGCCGAGGAGCGCGACACCCGCGGGTTCATCTCGATGATGCGCATGTCGCCGGTCTGGGGCTGCACGGCGAACTGCACGTTGGAGCCGCCGGTCTCGACGCCGATGGCGCGGATACAGCGCAAGCCCCAGTCGCGCATCTGCTGGTACTCGCGATCGGAGAGCGTCATCGCCGGGGCCACCGTGATGCTGTCGCCGGTGTGCACCCCCATGGGATCCAGGTTCTCGATGGAGCAGACCACGATGGCATTGTCCTTGGCATCCCGGACCACCTCGAGCTCGAACTCCTTCCACCCCACCAGACATTCCTCGACGCGCACCTCGCCGAGGGGCGACTCGCGGAGCGCTCCTTCCACCAGGAGCTCGAAGGCATCGCGATCGAGAGCCGTCCCGCCCCCCGAACCTCCCAGGGTGAAAGAGGGCCGGACGATCACGGGGTAGCCGAGGCCCTCGGCGAGGGCCAGCGCCTCCGCCAGGCTGCGCGCCTGGCCGCCGCGGGTGGAGACGAGGCCGGCTTCGCGCATGCAGGTGTCGAAGCTCTCCCGGCTCTCGGCGCGCATGATCGCGTCGGCCCCGGCGCCGATCAGCTCGACCTGGTGGCGTTCGAGGATCCCGGTTCGATGCAGGAGGAGAGCCAAGTTGAGAGCGGTTTGACCGCCCACGGTCGGGAGCAGGGCCTGGGGCCGCTCGCGTTCCAGGATGGCGGCCACGTAGTCCGGGTGCAGCGGCTCGAGGTAGGTGCAATCGGCGACTTCGGGGTCGGTCATGATCGAGGCCGGATTGCTGTTCACCAGGACGACGCGCAGGCCTTCCTCGCGCAGCGCCCGACATGCCTGGGTGCCGGAATAGTCGAACTCGCAGGCCTGGCCGATGACGATGGGGCCGGAACCGAGGACGACGACGGAGCGGAGATCACTACGCCGCGGCATCCGCACCACCCGCCGACACGGCCGGCGCCGGCTGGCGCTCCGGCAACGCGAGACCGGCGTGGGCGGCCGCGAGGCGCAGGAAGCGATCGAAGAGACCGTCGTTGTCGTGCGGGCCCGGCGCCGCTTCCGGGTGGTACTGCACGGAGAACACCGGCAGCTCGCGGTGCCGCAGCCCTTCGACGGTGCCGTCGTTCAGGCTCACCTCGGTGATGTCGAGGGGCAGCCGGGCGAGAGACTCGGGATCCAGGGCGAAGCCGTGATTCTGCGTCGTGATCCGCACCTTGCCGGTGCTCTTGTCGTGCACCGGATGGTTGACCCCTCGATGGCCGAACTTGAGCTTGTAGGTGCGCCCGCCGAGAGCGAGTCCGAGGATCTGGTGTCCGAGGCAGATGCCGAAGAGCGGCACCCGGCCGAGGAGACCGCGCACCGCTTCGATGCCGTAACCCACCGCAGCAGGATCGCCGGGACCATTGGAGAGGAGGATGCCGTCCGGCGCCAGGTCGAGCGCTGCCGCCGCCGGCCAGTGCGCCGGCACCACGGTGAGCCGGCAGCCCCGCGCCAGCAGACGGTGCAAGATGTTGCGCTTCACCCCGAAGTCGTAGACCACGACGTGCAGTCCCTCGCCGTTGGCGCCTTCGTCCGGGGCGCGCTCGTAGGCCGAGAGCCGCAGGTCCGCCGGTCCCGCTTCGGGCCCTGGCAGGAGCCGGTAGGGCTCCTTGCAGGTCACCACTGCGGCCAGGTCTGCATGCTCCAGGCCGGGCCAGGCGAGCGCCGCCTGGTGCAGCTCCGTTTCCGGCGCCGACCCGGGCCCGAGGCTGCCACGCTGCGAGCCGCGCTCGCGAAGCAGGCGGGTGAGCGCCCGTGTGTCCACGTCGTAGAGCCCGGGGATGCCGTGGCGCTCGAGGTAGGCGTCGAGGCTCTCGACGCTCCTCCAGTTGTGTGGGCGCGACAGGGCACGCACCACGAATCCCGCCACCTGCGGGGCGCGGGATTCGTCGTCGAAGGGGGCGATGCCGTAGTTCCCCACCTGCGGCGCGGTCATGACCACGATCTGCTGGGCGTAGGAAGGATCGGTGAGGATTTCTTGGTACCCGCACATGCCGGTGTTGAAGCAGACCTCGCCGACCACGGGCCCGGGCGCGCCGAAGGCCCGGCCGCCAAAACGAGTCCCCTCTTCGAGAATGAGTTGGGCTGGCGCGTCGCGCGGTGGGGTCCAGGCGCTGGACGGCAAGGTGGCGGGTCGCACGTGCACGAGCGCGGAGGGTAGCAAGGATACCGGCTCTTTGGCAAGAACTGGCGCGCCTCGGGCAGCGCCTAGCTGCTCCCCCACCACGCGGGCCGCGGTCCTCACTAGAAGAGGAAGGTCAAGTTGAAGCCGAGGCGGAAGGTGCTCACCGTCTGGTTGTTCTTCTCGTCGCGGCTCCGCGTGTAGCCCATCTCCACGCCGCTCGTCATGCTGCGGGAGAGGGTGAAGTCGCCGCGAGCGCCCGCCGCGATGGCGCTCGTTTGGCGCTGCGGGATGGAGACGCTCGGATCGTCGGGGTTGTTGAAGAGCTCGCCCGAATCCCGGTTGTAGGAGCCGTTGAGCTGCACGTCCAGGCCGGTCTTGAGGGCGCCGATGAAGGGCAGGCGCAAGCCGCCCTTCGGGGCGACCTTGAAGCGCATGGTCCCGGTGATCGCGCGCCGGGTGTTCGTGGTCCGCTGGCCCACCGTCTCCTCCTCGCCCGAGGTCTGGTTGAGGGAGAGGGTCGTCGCCGTGCCACCGGACCATTGCCCGGTCCAGTTGGCGGTGATCAGGGTGGTGGACGATTCGCGCCGGTTCGACTGCGTCTCGGTGCCCACGGCGTCGGTGTCCTGGCTGAAGCGCTCCGAGGCCGTGCGGTTGTACACCATGGTGAGCGTCGAGCGCTGCAGCTTCGAGCCGAAGATGCGCAACTTCTGCAGGTCGTTGATGCTGAGCTCGGCGCTCGGGAAGTTGGTCTCCCGGCTGGAATCGACGTTGATGCGGAGCAGCGCGTCCTGCCCCGAGCGGCTCTCGATGTCGTTGGCCCGCAGGCCGTAGCGCAGGGTGACGCGCAGCGCGCCGCGGAGCGGGACGGCGGTGTTCAGGTTGAGGGTCCGCGTCGTGTTGACGGGCGACGGTTCGCTGTAGCCGGGAATCCCAGTGTCGGTGCTGAATCCGAAGCGATACATGTAGTTCGCTTCCTGGGGAGCGCCGACGTAGCTGGCGCTGCGGCTGTCGCTCGCCTCGACCTTGACCGCGTCGATGCCGCCGATGAAGCGGAACAGCGGCCGCAGCGGGTTGGGCAGGCGTCGCGGCGGTGGTGCCGCCTGCAGGCTCTCGGGCGGAGCCTGCTGCCCCGGCGGGCTGCCGGGCGCTCCGGGGCCGGGCGGCGGCTGCTGCTGTTGCGGTGGCGGCGGTTCGCCGGGCCCACCCTGAGGTGGCGGGGGCTCGGCCCCCTCTTCGGCACCGCCGAACTGCCGCTCCCCCTCGGGCATCTCCCCCGACCCGGGCGGCACCACTGGCCGCGGGGCGCCACCGAAGAGCGAGGCGAGCCGCCGGTGCAGCTTGAAATCGAAGTTGACCCGGTGCGTGCGCCCGCTCAAGAGCTGGTGCACGTCGGGACGCGGCGCGCCGGTCGTCTGCTCCACCTGCACGGTGCGGCGATCGGCGTAGTTGGCGGAGTAGGAGTACTGGAACAAGCGCGGGCTCAGGTCCAAGGAGATGCCTTCGCCGCGCCCGGTGGGGATGCCGAAGTCGAAGCTCCCCAACCTGACCCGCTCTTCCTCGTTGTCCGGATGCGCCTCGCGGTAGTCGCGGGACTCGTTGAAGCTGTATTGCACGTTGAGCATCTGCAGCGGCCGCATGGCGGCGGCGGCGTTCCAGTTGAAGGAGCGCGCGCTCACCACCGGGCGCGGCTGCAGCGATCCACCGCTGCTGCCGCTGCTGGTGTAGATCAGGCTGCGGCTGTTCTGATGCTGCGCCCCGAACTTGACGTTGGTGGGCAGGAGATTGAGCTGCTGCCGGAAGAAGAGCGGGATGTTCCTCGCCTTGGGCGAGAGGTCGTAGTTCAGGTTCTGCGACCAGGACGCCGAGGTGTCGCGGCTGGTGAAGCTGCGGCGCTCGGTGTGCGACTCGTTGTAGGCGAAGGTGAGGCGGTCCAGCGTGGGCTTGAAGAGGAAGAACTTCGACGGCTTCTTCTGCAGCGACAGACCGAACCCCCGTCGCACGCTCTCGGTACGCTGCTCGTCGGCGCGCTCGGCATCGTTCTCCGTGTCGCTGGAGGTGGAGAACTTCGGGCGGCTCACGTCCCGGGCCAGGGTGTAGCTGAGCGGGATGGTCAAGCCGAGCGTCGGGATGAGCCGGGACACGTCGGGGATCTTGTAGCTGTTCTGGAAATTGTAGAGATCGCTCCCCGTGCCGGTGCGCTGCCGGAGACCGAGGAAATCGGCGTCTCGAGTGGAGAGGGTGGCGTTGAAATCGAAGACGTCGGCGACGTTGCCCTGCACGCCGTAGATCTGCGCCGTCCCCACCTCGCGCTTCGGATCCTCGAGGCGCACGTTGTTGAACCAGAAATCCCCCGATACCGGTGCGGCCCCGAGATCCGAAGCCGGCCGCAGGTGGCGCACGCCGACGAAGTGGCGCGACACCTGTTTCAGGCTCGGGTTCCCCCGCCGGGTGATCTTCAAGGTGACGGATGGATTGGCGATGTCCTGCACGAAGCGCCGCACTTGCACCACCGGACGGCCGGCGAGGGTGAGGGTGTCCACGGGCACGCCCACGTCCTCGGGGAACTTGAGATCGGTCAAGGTCCGCAGATCGAAGATCGTTTCCTGCCAGCCGCGGACGCCGAGCAGCGGCCGGGCCACCTCGTAGAAGTTGAGCGAGTCGGACCCCATGCGGAAGAAGACTTCCACGGAGTCGGCGAAGTCGGACTCCAGGTTGGTGAAGAAGTTCATGCGGTTGTAGAGCGTGTAGTCCGTGGGCCGCCCCAGAGGGTTCGTCTTCTGCGCCACCATCTCGTGACCGGGCTTCAGGTTGTCGAAGACGAGGCGGAGCGCTTGCTCCCGCGCCTGCACGCCCGCGGTGTCCACGAGGTCCGCGTCCGGGGGGATGGTGTACTCCGGGTTGTCCTTGTTGTTGATGACGCTCACTGTGTAGATCTCGTCGAAGGGTTGGGGGTCGAGCCGGGAAGCATCGGTGCCGTGCACCCCGAGCTGCAGCCACTGGTTGCCGGTGAACTTGAAGTCGAAGAGCTGGTAGTTGTAGAGCGTCCACAGCTGCTGGGCCGGATCCGCCGGCGCCTGGGGATCGTCGAACCAGATGCGGAGATAGCGGACCTGCGTGAGCTGCGGCGGCCGCTCTCCCGGACCCACCACGATCTCGTAGAGCGAATCCCGCAACAAGGACTGGAAGTCGATCCGGTAGTGCCGCCAGCCCTGGAAGCCGGGCTTGAGCTTCGGGTCGATGTTGGGGTCGTTGGCGTAGGTGGGGCTGATGTCCGTGCCCGGGTCGATGTAGGTCAGGTCCGCCAGGTTCAAGTCGACGCGGAAGAAGCTGTTCTTCGTGTCCCAGACGCCGTCGCCGTTGATGTCCTCGGTGTCGTAGCGGTTGTCGAGCTCGGTGCCGTTGGCGAAGGGGTACTGCCCTGTCGCCGGAACGTAATGGTCCGGCCGGTGGCAGTCCGACCCGCGCGGGTAGCGCTCGCTGCTCGGCGGCGGGCAATCGTCCTGCTTGCCGTTCCAGCCCATGTCGTCGGTGGTGGCGATGAACTGGAACGGCGTCTCCGCCTCGCGATTGAAGTTCGGCTGCGAGAGCGGGCCGCCGCCGCCCGGGCGGTTGGGGTTGTTGGGGAAGAAGACGAAGTCCTCGCTGATGTCGCCGAAGTCGATGTGCATGCGGCCGCGCCGGCCCGTCGGGTCGGCGATGCCGTCATTGAGCCAGAACTCGAGGGTCCGCGTCTGGGACAGGTCGAGGCCGTTGCCGGGGAAGGCGGATTCCACCCCGGCCCAGAGCAACGGGCCGCGGAAGGGCTCGCTGGTGAGCAGGTTGGTGACCTGGTCGCGGTCGAAGCCGAGCTCGAGCACGGTGAGGCCGTCGTTCGCCTCGTCCTCCGGCAAGGTGGGGTTCAAGTGGCCCCGTTTCACCCGGCCGGTGGGGTTGTAGTAGTAGGTGGGGATGCGGTTCAGCGTATCCACGGGCGCCGCCGTCGGGTCGGGCAACGCGGCCCAGCTCCAGGCCTCCCGGCTGCTCGCCACCCGGTCCGAGGTGTCGGAGCTTTCCATGTCCTCGACGAAAGCGGTGTTCTTCGTGTTCGGGTCCGGCTTCGACACCGCGACTTCCGCGGCCATGGCGATGCTGCTCGCGGCGTTGGTGCGGGTGAAGGGCAGCAGATCGGCGAGCCGGGTCAGGAAGCCGGGCTGGAAACGCAGGTTGAGGTTGACGTCCCCCACCAGGTTGCGGCTCGGCTCGTCACCGAGCTGGGGCTGGCGCGAGAAGGAACGCCGCGATTCCCACAACGCAAGAGCCGCCAAGTAGCCCCGGGGCCCGAAGTCGTACTTGCCGCTCATGCCGAGGAGCGTCGCCTGCCCGGTGCCGAGAAGGGGGCGGAAGGCGTAGCTCACCTCGATGCGGGAACTCGGCGAGATCTCGTTCAGCACCTGGCCCTTGAAGGTGATCTTGCCGCCGGCCACGGGCTCGATGTCGTAATCCACGCCGCGGACGAGGGTGCGCCCGTCGAGGCGCACGACGTCGCTGCCCTCGATGATGTCCTGCTGCAAGACGATCTGGGTCTCCGTGCCGCGGGTGGTCACGAGCAACCGGTAGTGGTTGGTCGGGAGGGTCTGGTCGGTGTCCTTCAAGGTGTAGAGGCGCGAATCCACGACCTCCGCCGAGCCGAAGAGACGCTCCCTGTCGGTCGAGGCGCTGTCTTCCGGCACCCCGGCATCGATCAGGCGCCGGACCACGATGTCTTCGGGGGGCGAGAAGGGCCGCAGACCCGGCATGAAGAGGAAGCCGTTGTCCTCGTCCAGGAGGTTGGCCCGGTGGGTGTCGAAAAGACCATCGGGCCCAGGCCGGTTGGCCTGGTCCAGCTCGTCCAGGCCGAACATGTGCAGGTAGGTGGACTGAGGGAGGTTGTCTGGCGCCGCCGGTGTGAGGTCGCCGGGGACCTGTGTCTCGATGCTGAGCTCCAGGTCCTGGATGCCTGTCGTGCCCAGATAGTAGACGTGGCGCATCATCAGGAGCGAGGTGGGGTGGCCGTAGAAGTCCGCGTCCTGGTCGGGATGGTGCAAGAGACGTAGCTTCGGCTTCACCTCCGGATCCGTGCTGCCCACCTTCTTACCCTGCGGGTCGTCGAAGCTCACCGCGAGAGCCGCATTCGGGTTCAGAGACCCATTGAGGAGATAGAGGCCGAGGACCAGCTTCTTGCCGTTCGCGTCGAAGAACACCCAGCCGAAGTCGGTCCCGGCTTGCAGAATGCGCCAGTGGCCGACTCGGTAGTTCGGATCGTAGATGTTCACGCCCGGATCCTGAGTGGGCCAGCGCGCAGTATTGGGGGTGCTGTTGAAGGTGGCGTTCATCGCCACGGTGTCGAGCCCGGCGGGGAGGTTCGCCACCGCATAGCCGAGCAGGTTACGGCTTTCCACGAAACCGTTGTTGTCGTCGATGTAGACCCTGAATCGCGGCGCAGCTGCCTGTTCGATCAGTTGCCCCAGGGTGTTCCCATCCTGCGAGCCTGGATCCAGGCCGTAGGAGTAATAGAAGCGCGTCGTGTCCGGGAGCTCGTAGAAGAAGAAACGGTTGCGGACGTAGTTCCTCTCCTCCAGGGGAACGACCGTGGCCGAGCCGCCACTCGGGGTGAGCGTCCGCGTCTCCGCCTCGGTCTCTTCCTTCGCCGCCAGCACCGTGAGGTCGAGACCGGCGAGACGCAGGTCGGTCTTGACGCCGAAGACACCTTGGGAGAAACCCGGCGGCGCCACGAGGCGCGACCCGGGCATGGCCATGTTGGTGCCGCCCAGATCGATGCGGCGGATGATGTCGTCCTCGTAGCCCTCGTACCAGACGTTGACGCGGTTCGCGTCGACACCGAAAGCGCTGCTGTTGTGGTCCACCGCCACGTGGACCTTGCCGCCGATCGTTCCTTCCAGCTTCACCTGCAGGTCCTGGTCCATATCGAGCCTGGGGAACAGGCTCTGGCCCCGGCCCTGCTCGCTGGCGATGTAGGGGCTGACGCGGCGCGACTCGCCGGCGAAGGAGATGCTCTCGCGCCCGGTGACGCGGATCGTGGTGGCGTCGCGGCCGAACATGGTGGAGAGCGGCCCGGGCAGCGAGTTCACCACCGTCACCTCGAAGCCCTGGCCGCCGCCCACCTGCGCCTGCGACCCGACGTTCTGCGCGCGGAGATGCGCGAGCGCCCAGGCGTGGTTTTCCCCCAGGAGCTGATCCTGCTGCGCGCTGGGCGCCAAGGCGGTGATGCGCAAGTAGGGCGCGCTGTAGTCGCGTGGCTCGTAGACGAAGTAGGCGCCGTCGTAGAGGTAGTACTCCGGCGGTCCTGGCAAGAACCCCGGAGCCCTCACATCGAAGACGAGGCCGGTGGTGGGACTGTACTGCAGTTCCTGGCGCAGCACCTCGCCATCGAACGACTCCGCCCGCAGGCGCGCCGAAGGACCGATCACGAGGAGCATGCCGTGCTGGCGCAGCTCCTGCCGCTCCAGGAGCTGATCGAAATCGAGGCGCACTCCGGGCGGCGCGGCGCGCGCTGCGGCGAGCGGCAGCGTCAGGGCCACCCACGCCACTACCAGGCCCGTGGCGCGTCGCACCCATCTCCGGCTCTGTCGCACTCGCTCTCGACCCATGGCTCCCTCGACCCGGAGACCCGGCACGGCGCGACCATCGCGGTGTTTCAGGGGAGAGCCGGTGTCGAGGGCATGTCCTTGCGGGAGGACAGCGCAGTCCACCGGAGAGGTCACCTGGGGTGGTGACCCGGTCCCGAATCGGGAGCGGCTCGGACTTCCTGAAGTCGCTGGCTCGGGGTCACCCGCGACTTCCGTGCACAGGGCTCGCCGGCTGGAGACGTTGCCGCCAGGGAGAAACCCTTGTGGCCCGGCGGCCGGCATGGTACGGTTCGCGGCGCTGCTAAGGACTCTCAAGCTGTGCAACTGCAAAGACTTAGCGCGATGCGAACGATCGACCGCTACATCCTGAAGAGCCACCTGGGGCCGTTCGCCTTCGGCTTCTTCGTCACCACCGGGGTCCTCTTCACCGAAGTCCTGAAGCGCTACCTCGACGACTTCCTGGCCAAGGGCATCTCCCCGCTGACGATCGCCGAAGTCCTCTTGCTCAGCCTGGGGCACACTCTTGCACTCTCCGTGCCGATGGCGGTCCTGGTGGCCACCCTGATGGCCTTCGGACAGATGGCCCAGGACCACGAGATCACCGCCCTCAAGGCCTCCGGAATGAGCCTCTACCGCGTCATGTGCCCGGTGCTGTTCGCGGCCGCCTTCGTCTGTGGTCTGATGATCCTGTTCAACAACTACGTGCTCCCCGAATCGAACCACCGGCTGGCGGGACTGCTCATCGACATCGGGCAGAAGCGGCCGACGGTGAACATCGAACCGGGGATCTACGTGGACGATTTCCCCAACTACCGGATCTACATCGGCGACAAGAAGGAGGACTCCGACGAGATCCGCCACGTCCGCGTGCAGCGCGAACGCCCGGGCACGAGTCCGGATATCCTGGTGGCGCCGCGGGGCAAGCTGTACTTCGCCGATCGCGGGCAGTCGCTCGTGATCGAGCTCTACGGCGGCGAGTGGCATCAGCTGGCCGGAGAGGGCAGCCTCAACTACCGCGTCACCCGTTTCGATTCGCAGACGGTGGTGATCCACGATGTGGCGGCGCAGCTGCAGCACACCGATCGCAAGTCCCGCGGCGACCGGGAGATGAGCCTCGGCATGATCCACGCCTCCATTGCCGACAAGCGCGGCAAGATCAGCAAGCTCTTGGAGCGGGTCGACAGCCAGTCCCGCAAGCCCATGGAGGCGAAGCTCGCCCTTCTCGATGCGGCGCGGCGCGACTCGTCCCTCGAGGCGCGCCGTCTGGTCAAAACAGGACGCTTGACCAACGGCAGCGAGGCGCGGCTGCGCGACAATGCACGCATGGAACGCACCTCCATCGAGGGCTACGACCGGGCCATCCGTCAGCTCGAGGTGGAAGCGCACAAGAAGTACGCGATTCCGGCGGCGAGCCTGGTGTTCGTCCTCCTCGGCGCCCCCTTGGCACTGCGCTCGGGGCGCTCGGGCATGACCATGGCCATCGCCTTCAGCATCGCCTGCTTCCTCGTCTACTACCTCTTCCTCACGGGGGGTGAGAAGCTGGCCGACCGCCGCTTGCTGTCGCCGTTCCTGTCCATGTGGGCGGCGAACATCCTCTTCGGCATCCTCGGCGCCGCGCTCACCTGGCGCTCGGTGCGCGAGATCTCCACCATCAACTACCGCAGGCTCGATCCGCGCACCTGGTGGCGGTGGCGCCGGCGCCCGGCGCCGTGATGCGTATCCACGACCGCTACGTGCTGGCGCTCTTCGTGCGGGTGCTCATCTTCTGCATCCTCTCGCTGGCGGTGATCTTCCTCCTCGTCGATCTCTTCGAGAAGATCGACGACTTCATCGACCACCAGGCGAGTGTGCAGCACGTAGCGCGCTTCTACCTCTTCATGCTCCCCGAGATCGTGCGCCTGACGCTGCCGGTGAACGTGATGCTGGCCACCATCATCACCTTAGGGATCCTGGCGCGGAACAACGAGGTGGTCGCCTTCGTCGCCAGCGGCGTCAGCATGCTCCGGCTCACCGCGCCGATTCTGCTGCTGGCGGCGCTCGGTGTGGCGTTCTCCGGTCTGCTGGCGGAGCACGTGGTGCCGCGGACGAACGCGGCCGAGCGCCGCATCCTGCGTGTCGACATCGAGAAGAGCGAGCCCGAGGACGCCCGCGTCCGCCACAGCTTCGCCTTCCACGGCGAGGGCGACGTGCACTGGGATGCCAAGTCCTTCAACACCCGCACCCAGACGTTGCGGGACGTCACCGTCTTCCGTTATTTGGAGGGCCGCGTCCTCTGGCGGGTGGAGGCGAAAACCGCCGTGTGGCAGGACGGCGCCTGGGAGTTCCACGACGGCAACCGGCGCCAGTTCGTGCCGGACTCCCTCGGCACCGGGATCCGGGAAGAGCTCGAGCCGTTCACGCGCCGTCGCTTCCCCGAGCTGGCCGAAACGCCGGAGGACCTGGCGCGCCTCGAGCCCATCCCGGAGGCGATGAACTACTTCCAGCTGCGCTCGCACGTGGATCGGCTGCGGCGGAGCGGCGCGCAGGTGAACGACTACCTGGTGGACCTCTACACCAAGATCAGCTACCCCTTCACCACCCTCATCATGGCCATCCTCGGTGTCGGTCTGTCGGCCTCGAAGCGGAAGCCGGGACTGCTCACCGGCGTCGGCCTCACCCTCACCATCGCCTTCTCCTACCTGGCACTCACCGAGCTGAGCGCCGCCCTGGGGAAGAACGAGAGTATCCCTCCCGTGCTTGCCGCCTGGCTCGGCCCGCTCTTCTTCGGCGTCGCCAGCCTCGGTCTCTTCGCCCGCATCAATCGCTGACGGGGTGACCAGCCTTCGGGTCTACAGCCTCGGGGTGACCCGCCCCCGGTCGACCAACATCGGAGCGGCTTTCCTCTCCCTTGACCACGCTCCGACCAGGGTCGAACATGGACGCCATGTCGAACACCCAGTCGTCGGAGCCCGTGGACCGCGTCCAGGCGGGGCCGGGCACCGCGCCGACCGCCTGAGGAGGCTGCCGTGAGCACACACCATCCGCGCCTGCAACACATCAGCAGGATTTGCGAACGAAATCAGTCTGTTGCGATCGCGGTCAAGTTTCGACGCCGTCCGGCGCCGGCAGCCGCCCTCCCTCTCCTGGTCGCGATCGTCATCTTCACCGGCCCGCCTACCCTGCAAGCGCAGACCGTGCCGACGGGTTTCGCGCTGGAAATCGTGGTCCACCAGCCGTTCGTCACCTTCCCCGTCGCCTTCGCTTTCCTTCCCGATGGGCGCATCCTGCTCCTGGAGAAGGACAGCGGCAACGTGCGTCTCGCTGCCGTGGGCTCCCACACTTCGAACATCATCGCCAACATTCCGGGCATCACCGGGGGCGGAGAACGCGGTCTCCTCGGCGTCGCCGTCGACCCGGACTGGCCCGCGCGGCCGTATGTCTACTTCCACGGCACCTACGAAGACTCCACCATCCACATCACGATGCAGACGGCGAGCGGCGACCTCAACGACCCGGGGAGCACGAACCTGAGTCTCGGGAGCCCTTACGTCCTCCTTCGCGACATCCGCGACTTCTACAACCATCACAACGGCGGCACGCTCCGCTTCGGCCCCGACGGCTACCTCTATGTCAGCATCGGCGACGAAGGCGCCGGCTGCGAGGCAACGGACCGGGATTTCCTCGGCGGCAAAATCCTGCGCTTGGACGTGAGCGCCATGCCAGGAACGGGGAGCGGCCCACCACCCAAGAGCGCCATCACGCCGCCGGACAACCCCTTCTCGGGGCCGACGGACAATGCGCGTCTTGTCTACGCTTACGGCCTTCGCAACCCCTTCCGCATCTGCATCGATCCGTTGAGCAACGACCTGGTCATCGGCGACGTCGGCGAGCTCGACTGGGAGGAGATCGACGTCGCCGTGCATGCCGGTTACGCCGGCGACAACTACGGCTGGCCGGCCTACGAGGGCCTGGTGGCGCGGCCGTGCTGCGGCGCTTGCCTGGTCGAGCCGGCGGTCGCACCGGTCCACGTTTTTCCCAACCCCCCCGATCCCGGCACCGCCTCGGTGATCGGTGGCCCGATCTACCGTCGTGTGCAAGGCTCGCCGAGCAGCTTCCCCTTCGAATACGACGGTGACCTCTTCTTCGCCGACCACTATGGTGGCTGGATCCGCCGCCTGGTGCGCTCCGGCAGCGACTGGATCCCGGCGCCGCCGGTCCCGGGACAGCCCAACTCCCTCGACTGGGCGAAAGACATCCCCTTCATCTCCGACATGCAAGTCGGCCCCGACGGCGGCCTCTACTTCCTCACCATGTTCACCGTCTCACTTGACCGCGGCCTGCACCGCATCGTCGACGTCGGGACGACCGATGCAGCCTCGAGCCTCGCCACGGCGCGGCTCTTCGCCTACCCCAACCCGGCTCGCGCTGGCAGCAAGATCACCATGGTCTACCGCCTGCCTCGCGCCGAAGCGGCGTGGCTCCGGATCTTCGACGCCAGCGGCAGGCTGGTGCGAAGCCTGCACCCCTTGCCAGAGGAGAACATCCCCTGGGACGGTCTCGACGACGCCGGACTCCCCGTCGCCTCCGGCCTCTACGTGTATCGACTGGGAACGTGGTCGAAGGAGCTCGGGCGCGGCAAGCTCACGCTCGTGCGGTGAAAACGGAGCAGGATCCGGAAGGAGCGTGAGCATGTCCGATCCTCTGAGCGATCTTGCCGACAAGGACGCCATCGTCGATCTCCTCGTCCGTCTCTTCATCGGCACGGACAACCGTGACTGGGCCGCGGTAGAATCCTGCTTCGCTCCCACGGTGCATTTCGACATGTCCAGCGTCGGCGCCGGCCCCGCGGTCGATCGCTCGCCGCGGCAAATCATCGCCGCCTGGGAAGAGGGGCTCCGGCCCCTCGAAGCGGTGCACCATCAGGCGGGGAACCATCGCGTCACCATCGAAGGGGACCGGGCAACGGCCTTCTGTTACGGGGTGGCGTTCCACTACCGGCGCACTCACTCCGGACGCAACACCCGCACCTTCGTCGGCAGCTACGACTTCGGCTTGCAACGGAGCACGAGCGTCTGGCGTATCGACTCGTTCCGCTTCAACCTGAAGTTCCTCGACGGCAACCTCGAGCTGGAGAAAGAACCGGCCGCCTAGGCGGGATGTGGACCTTCTGCCGTAGCCTCGCGTCCAGTGTCGCGCCTGGCGGTTACCGGGCAAACTCGCCGAGCTTGCGCAAACCGAAGGTGGGATCGCTGGCGAACAACTGTCGCAGCCAGCCGAGGTGTCCGGAGCCATAGAGGACCAGGATGCGCTCCTGGGGAGATTCGACCAGGTCCACGATGTTGCTGTAGATGCGGATGTTCCGTCGGAACCAGTCGGCGACCAGGTCGGCGCCAGCCCAATTCCATGCCTCGCCAAAGTGCGCTTCCCGGTAGTAGAAGCCTACGTCCTGGGCGACTTTGTCGTCCGAGTTCATGGTGAGAAGCGTCTCGAGCACGGTGTGCGAGGCCAGGTACGCATTGTTCTCCCTCACCATGTCGCCGACTTCGCGCATCAGGGCCTCCCACTCGGTCGAGTGGCCGTTGGCCTTGGCGTAGTCGACGACGCGCGGAAAGGGGAACTCGCCGTCCGCATCCACCGGGTACACGGTCGGGTGGCCGAGTTCTTTGGCGAGGCGGAAGCCGAGCTGTTCGACCTCGTTGCGAGTGAGTTCGTGCTTGCCGGCCAGGTAGGCGGGATAGTCCTTGGAGATGCGCGTGTCGCCGAAATCGCGTTCCACGGCGATCTTGGTGGGATGGAACCTCTTGAGGACGGCGATGACCTCCGCAATCTCGGCTTGGCGCTTGGGAGCCAGGACATCGTCGGCCTGAGTGTTGAAGATGTCGCGCCCCGGGTTGGCCATGTGGTAGAGGCCCACGACCAAGACCTCCGCGCGGGCCGGCGTGGTGGGCGTCTCCACCGGCGGTTGCTGCGCGTGGAGGGGAGGCGAGCTGCATGCCCAAACAGTGACAGCGGCAAGAGTCGCTCTGGATCGCATCGTCGAACCTCCCATGCCATGCTCCTGGGACAGGTCGCCACGCCCCGCCAGTGAGACGACGTCTCTGGCGAAAGGGTTACAAGGGAACGCCTTTTCGAGCCGGTGATTCAGAGCATGTCCGTCGGGACGACGGCGAGGAAGTGCTGCAGGATGCGCGAGGTGGCGCCCCAAATGACATCGTCGCCGTAGCGGCAGGAGCGCAGCCGGTAGGTCTCGCCGCGCCAGGTACGGAAGTCGTCGAACCAAGCGGTCGGATCGCGCAGCACGGCGAGCGGCACGTGCAGCACGCGCTCCACCTCGGCGGCATGGAGCTGCAAGCGCTGTCCCGTATCGACGGCGCAGACAACCGGCGTCACCAGGAAGCCGGTCACGGTCGCCACCTCGTCGAGCCGGCCGAGAACGGTGACCGCCTGGGGCAGCACGCCGATCTCCTCGTGCAGCTCCCGCAGCGCCGTGGCTTCGAGATCGGCGTCCACGGCATCGCGCATCCCGCCGGCGAGGGAGATCTCCCCTTTGTGGTGCTCCACCTGTTGGGTGCGCTTGGTGAGGATGACGCTGTAGCCCGGCGTGCGCTCCAGCAGCAGTGCGACCGCGGCAGGGCGGAGATTGCCCACCGCCGTCGCTACCCGCGGGTCCAGGTCACCGAGGCGCTCCGGTCGACGCCCCGCGAGGACCCGGCGCAGGCGCTCTTCCACCAGAGCCCAGGGCTGGTCCGGCGACTCAGACACGGCTCTTCAGCTGGTGGACGCGATCCTTCAGCTCGTCGACGCGATCGAGCTTCTCCCAGGTGAAGCCCTCGTCCTCGCGGCCGAAGTGACCGTAGGCGGCGGTCTGGCGGTAGATGGGCCGGCGCAGATCGAGCCACTCGATCATGCCCTTCGGCGTGAGCGGGAAGGTCTCGCGGACGGCGCGAGCGATGCGGTCCTCGTCCACCTTGGCGGTGCCGAAGGTCTCCACCAGCACCGACACCGGCTCCGCCACGCCGATGGCGTAGGCGAGCTGTATTTCCACCTCGTCGGCCAGACCAGCGGCGACCACGTGCTTGGCGATGCTGCGCGCCGCGTAGCTCGCCGAGCGATCCACCTTGGAGGGATCCTTGCCGCTGAAGGCGCCGCCGCCGTGGCGGCTCCAGCCGCCGTAGGTGTCGACGATGATCTTGCGCCCGGTGAGACCGCAGTCGCCTTGGGGCCCGCCGGTGACGAAGCGATCGCTGGGGTTGATGAAGTACTGGACGTTCTTGGTGTCCACGTCCTCGGTGGCGAGGACGGGCTTGACCACGTGCTCGATGAGGTCCTCGCGGATGCGGCTCTGGCTGATCTCGGGATGGTGCTGCGCCGAGAGCACCACGGTGGTGACTCGCGTCGGCCGCCGGCCGTTGAACTCGACGGTGACCTGCGACTTGCCGTCGGGGCGCAGATAAGGGAGCGTGCCGTCCCGCCGCCCCGTCCCCAGCCGGCGCGTCAGACGATGCGCCAGGACGATGGGCATGGGCATGAGGGAGCGCGTGTGCTTGCAGGCGTAGCCGAACATGAGGCCCTGGTCCCCCGCCCCATCCCGGTCGACGGCGACCTTGATGTCCGGGGACTGCTTGTCGATGGCGAGCAGCACGGCGCAGGTGTCGGCGTCGATGCCGTATTCCGCCTGGGTGTAGCCGATGTCGCGGATCACCTGCCGTGCCAGCTCGGGCACCTGCAACTGGGCGTTGCTGGTGATCTCGCCGGAAACCAAGACCATGCCGGTGGTGACGAGGACTTCGCAGGCCACGCGGCTGCGCGGGTCCACGCTCAAGGTGGCATCGAGCACGGCGTCCGAAATCTGGTCGGCGATCTTGTCCGGATGTCCTTCCGTGACCGATTCGGAGGTGAATAGGCGGGTCTCCGGCATCTCCACTCCTTCGTGGGGTTTTGGATTCCTGGCGTACACCGGGCGGGCAGTCCGGAGGCGAGGGCGCTACCCCGGCGTAGAAGCCGACTCTCCCGAGCGTGGGGGCGATTGTAGCACGGGGCCGCGCTGCGCCGCAGGGGCTTCCCCGGCAGGTGCGCTCGACCGCCTCCGAGGCCGGCGCTAGGGGGCGCGACGCAGCCGCTCTTTGAGCTGCTCGATCCGCTGCACCGGCAATGGGTCCACGCTGTGCAAGAAGGCGGTGTAGAGGCTGGTGTAGTCGACGAGAAGGGTGACGCCGAGCAGCCGCCCCAGCCGCTCCGGGCCCGAGGACTCCAGCCACTCCGCCCCGGCGAGATGGGGTGAGAGGAGCTCGGCGGTGAGGCGAAGCCGCCGGCGCACCGGCTCGGGGTCCTCGGGATCGGCGAGGCAGACGAGCCGAGTACGGCTGCAGATCGCCTCCGGCAGCGGCGCCGCCATGATCTCGTTGTGGTTCATTTCGGGGACGACGCTGGCGAAGGCCAGGGTCTTGGCGTTCTCGTGCAGCTGCGCCTTGAAGCGGCGGGCGGCAGGCTCCAGGAGACCCTGGCCGCTCACGATCCACACCAGATGACCGGCGCAAGCTCGGGCCAGCTGTTTGGCGCGGTTGTCCGCCTCCGGCTTTTCCGGTGCGAAGGTGGGCGCGAGCGCTTGGAGCTGCCTCGCTGCCGCCTCGAGCGCCACGGCCGGCGATTCCTGCAACAACCCCGCCGCATGCAGCACCCAGAGCAGCGCCACGAGCGAGTGCCCGAGGGCGGAGCGCGGCTGCAAACCGCCGGGCAAGGGGAGCACCGGCACACCTTCCGCCGCAGCGAGGCGAGCGAGCTCCCCTCCCGTGGTGAGACAAAGACGTGCGGCATCCCGCGGCGCCGCGCTGAAGGCGGCGAGGGTCTCTTCCGTGTCACCGGAGTAGCTGGAGAAGACGAAGAGCGCCGTGGCCCTTGCCCAGGGCGGCACACCGTAACCGCGGTGCACGACCACTCGCGCCCCTTGCGGGGCGGCCCAGGCGGCAGCGTAGTCGCCGCCGATGGCCGAGCCGCCCATGCCGCAAACGAGGAGCTCGGTCCAGCGGCCGCGTCCCGGCAGCGCTGCCAGCGCCTTGCGGGCCGGCGCCGCCAGGGCTCCGGCTTGCGCCAGCTGCCGCGGCAGATCCGCCACCTGGCGCAGCATGCCGCCAGGATCCGCGGCAGCAAGACGATCCACGTCGTCGAGATTCACGGAGCTTCCTCGCTCGTCTCCGCCGCCACGAGCTCGGGGAAGCGCTCGTGCATGACGGAGGAGACGAGGCGGCGGATCTCCGCCGCGGTGGAGAGACCGAGCGCCTTGCGCGCCAGCATCTTGGCTTCGTCGTAGGTGATGCCCCGGATGATGCGCTTCACCTCCGGGATCATGTACGCACTGATCGAGAGCTCGTCCAGCCCCAGGCCGACGAGGAGCACGCTGTAGAGCGGGTCGCCGGCGATCTCGCCGCACATGCCCACCCAGATGCCGTGGGCGTGCCCGGCGTCGACGGTGTTACGCACCAGACGCAGCACGCTCGGGTGCATGGGCTCGTAGAGGTAGCTGATCCGGGCGTTGCTCCGGTCCACCGCGAGGGTGTACTGCACCAGGTCGTTGGAGCCGATGCTGAAGAAGTCGGTCTCCTGCGCCAGGAGATCGGCGATGGCGACGGCCGCCGGCGTCTCGATCATGAGACCCACTTCGATGTCCGGGTCGAAGGGGCGGTTCTCCTCCTGCAGCTCGCGACGCACCTCGTCCACCAGGGCGCGGGTGGCGCGCACCTCCTCCAGGCCGGTGATCATGGGGAACATGACCTTCACCTTCCCGGCCACCGAGGCGCGCAGGAAGGCGCGCAGCTGGGTGCGCAGGATGTCGCGCCGCGTCAGCAGGAAGCGGATGCCCCGCCAACCAAGGAAGGGGTTGAGCTCGCTCTTGCCCGGGCCCAAGTAGCTGGCGAACTTGTCGCCGCCGATGTCGAGGGCGCGGAAGATCACCGGGTCCGGCGCGATGGCCTGGGCGATCTGGGTGTACTGCTGCACCTGCTCTTCCTCGCTCGGCAAGGCGTCGCGGGTGAGAAAGAACCACTCGGTGCGGTAGAGGCCGACCCCTTTCGCCCCTTTCGCCAGGGCGAGCTCCGAATCCTCCGGCGTCTTCACGTTGGCAGAGAGCTCGATCTTCCGCCCATCCCGGGTGATGGCCGGATAATCCTTCAAGGTGAGCAGCTCGCGCTCGAGCTCGTGGAAGCGCTGTCGCGCTTCCTCGTACTCCTTCCGCGAGGCTTCCGTGGGCCGCAGCACGACGAGCCCGGCGTGGCCGTCGATGAGGATGGCATCACCGTGGCGCACCTGATCGCACAGGCCCTCGAGGCCGACGACGGCGGGGATGCCGTAGCTGCGCGCCAGGATGGCGGCATGGGAGGTGCGCCCGCCGAGCTCGGTGGCGACGCCGAGGACGTAGCGCCGGTCGATCATGGCGGTGTCCGAGGGGCTGAGCTCGCGGGAGATCAGGATCGATTCGGCGTTGAGAGCGCCGAAGGACGCCGGCTCCAGGCCGATGAGAATGTGCAGCACCCGGCGGCGCACGTCTTCCACGTCGGCGCGGCGCTCGCGCAGGTAGGAGTCGCCGATGCTGTCGAAGGATTCGAGGATGCGGCCGATGACGCGGTTGAAGGCGAACTCGGCGCACATGAGATCCTGACGCACCAGGGTCTCCGTGTCGTCGATGGCCTTGGTGTCCTCGAGGATCAGCAGGTGAGCATCGAAGATCTTGGCGTGATCCTCGCCAATCTTCTCCGCCAGCCGCATGCGGCTCTCGCGGATCTCTTCACGGGCGCGGTCGAGGGCGGCGTGAAAGCGTCGGAGCTCCTCGTCCACCCGTTCCGGCGCCACGACGTAGTTGGGTGCCAAGATCTCCCGCGGGCGCTGCACGTAGGCATTGCCCATGGCGATACCAGGGGAGACGGCGACGCCGCGCAGGCGCAGTTCCTTGGCGGGACGAGGCATGCCTCACGGCTCCTCATGAAAGCCCTGCTCCACGAGCTCGCACAGCGCCCGCACCGCCTCGACCTCGTCGGGGCCGTCGGCGCGGATGATGAGCGGCGTTCCCTGAATCGCCCCGAGCGTCGCCAAACCGAGGATGCTCTTGCCGTCCACGGGCGGCACTTCCGGCGTCGACACCAGGATCTGCGCCTGGAAGCGGGAGGCCAACTTGACGAAGGTCCCTGCCGAACGCAGGTGCATCCCCAGCGCGTTGCGAATGCGCGTCTCGGCCTGGGTCATCGCCACGTGCCCGCTCGAGGGATTCACTCGGGGCGCCGCTCTGAACGGTCGTCCCCGCGTACGGCAGGCGGCGCAGCGCCACCCTGCAGCGACACGCGACTCCAGACGAGAGCCGCCGCCACGACGCATGGTAACCGACTGGCTGCGCCTGCCGCCAGCGCGCCCCCGCGTCGCTTTCATGCGTCGCCCAGACTCTGGACCAGTCTCGCTTTCCACGGCACACGCGGTTCGAGGGTGCGCAGGAAGAGAAAGGCTGTGCCCTGGTAGACGCGCTCGAAGCCGCTCTCCGAGGTGGACACGGTTTCGATGGGTGTGCGCCAGACTTCCATCGGCTCGCTGCACGCGAGGCGCACGCGGATGCCGCTCCAGGCGTCGACGAGATCGAGGCGCTCGACGCCGTGGAGGACGCCGCGGCTCGCCAGATGACCCGGATCGAGACGCACGCCGTTCGCCTCCAGCCAACGGTCCGGCGCTCGTCCGGCCAGCAGATTCGCGGCGAGCTCGACGCCGAAGCGGCACTCCGGCGCAGCCTCGCCATCCAGCCACACCTCGTATTCCGCCTCCAACGAGGCGCCCTGGAGCCGGAGACGACGGCTGACGACGAGCTTGCCGGACGCCGGCGCGCGCAACGGCACGGTGCACTCGAGGCGGACGCTGTCTCCCTCCAGACGCCAGTCGTAGGCTTCTGCCCAGGGCGAAGCCAGCTCGGGAAGCGCCGCCTTCTCCCAACTCTCCGAGGTGGCCGAGGCAGGCAGCAAGTGATCGATGAACGAACCCTTGCGGTAGGCGTCGTAGAGTAGGGCCTTCTCCAGCTCCGGTTCCTTCGCCACCACCAGGTCATGGATGCTGACGGTGCCGGAGGCGTCCGCCGCCGCCTTCTCGCTTCCACGGCGCAAGCGCTCGTGGTAGGCCTCGGGACGCCGCGCCAGCAGGTCGAGGACGTTGAAACCGCGCTGGCGGTCGTCGAGCTCGAAGACGGCGCCACCGCTGTCGGGCTTGAGCACTGCCAGTGCGCGTGTCGTGCGCAGCACGATCTCGGGCCTGCCGTCCACGTCGTAGTCCAGGACTTCCGTGGCGTGGCCGCCGTCTCCATCCAGGAGCGCTTCGGCGCGGACGATCTCGTGGTAGAGCGCCGAGCGCAGATGCGGCAAGTAGAGGCCGCCGAAGAGACCATGCCAGTAAGCGTCATTGCTCTGGCTACGGAGGAGGTGCTCCGCCGCCTGCTGCACCTCGCCGTTCCGTGACTCGCCGCGGGCGCGGGCCAGAGACAAGCGCCGGCTCAAGTGCATCATCTTCTTGTGCAGCCAGTTGCCCTCCGGATAGCGCGCCAGGAAGTTGCGCCAGAAACCGCCGCGGACGAAGTCCTGCAGCGCGGCGCCGCCTTCCTGCGCCGCCAGGAGCTCTCGCGCCGCGTGCAGTTGCGCTTGCGCCGGCACCGGCAGGGCCCACTCCATCATCTCGCTGTAGGAGGCCGTCGGCAGGTAGATGCGTCCCCGCGCCGGGTGGGTCGTCAGGCTGTCGGCGAAGGTCGTGGTCTGCAGCCAGTCGCTCTGCGCTTCGACGGCGGTGAAGAACCGCTCGAGCCAGCCCTGCTCGTAACAGCGCGCGTGCGTTCCCGGCCAGATGCCGAACTTCTCGCCGTCGTCGGCGTGCACCATCAGGACGCCCTCGCCCGCCTGGGCTTGCTGGCGCAGATACTCCACCGCCTCCTCGGGCTCGGCGAAGGGCAGCAGGTAGCGCAACCGCTTGGCAATGGGGAAGACGCGGAGCAGGTTGCCGTTGTCTTCGGTGAGAAACGAACCGAGGAGCGACGACGCGGGCCAACCGGCGCTCTGGAAGTGCGTGTCGTCCACGACGGTGTACTGCAGACCGGCGCGCGCCAAGGTCTCCGCCAGCTGCGGCTCCCAGACGCGCTCGGCGAGCCACGCCCCCCGCGGCACCACGCCGAAGCGCGACTCCAAGAAGCGCTGGAGGCGCGCGATCTGCTCCTGCCGATCCGCTTCCGGGATGGCCACCAGGATGGGCTCGTAGAAACCGCCGGAGAGCAGCTCCAGCTGCCCGCGTCGCACCAGAACGCGTACTTGCTCCAGGTATTCCGGATGGTGGGCCTCCATCCATTCCCACAAGACACCGCTCTGATGCAGGCAGGCACGCATCTGGGGATGCCGCGCCAGGACGGCGAGCATGGGCGCATAGGCCTGGGTGTGGGCATGCTCGAAGACGTGGTCGAAGTTCCCCACCGGCTGGTGGTTGTGGAGGGCGAAAACGAAGGCGGTGCGAGACATGCGCACCTTCCGTTACGGCCACAACCGGGACAGGCTCCCGGCGTCGACGGAAACGCTCGAGCTCGCCGGCAGATCCTGCGCCTCGAGCTCCACACCGCGGGCGAGAAGGGCGCGCAAGGCCGCGGCATCGGCGGCAGAAGGATGAATGTAATCGAGCAGCACCTTGCCCCCCGGAGTGTGGAGACCCCCGAGCTGGATGCGTCGCACCGGAGCGCCGGCTTCCACGAAGCGGAGCGCGTCGGCGCAGGACCCCAGGACGACCAACGTCCGCACCACGGCGCCGCTTTGCAACGCCGCCGCGGCGGCACTCACGCTCTGCACGACGATCTCGTAGTCCCCCTCGGCAAGGTCGCGGTAACGCGCCGCCTGCGCGGCGTCGGCGGCGACACCGTCATGGGCCAAGACGACGCGGCGGGGCGCGAACTTCGTCCCCCAGGTCAGCAGCACCTGCGCATGCAAGAGACAGTCGTCGATACGCACCAGGAGCTCGTTCACGCTCCCGGTCCCTTCAGGAGCTGCACCGAGCTCCTGCCGCGCTGCAGCAGGCGTTCCACCATCCGGTCGAGGTCGTAGTCCTCGCGGCGCAGGAGGAAATCCACCAGCATCGGCAGGTTGACGCCGGCGATGATGCGCACGTTCGGGAGATCCTGCAGCGCCCCGAAGCTGGAGGTGGCGCAGCTGCTGCCCCGGGAGTCCACGAAAACGATGGTGCCCGTCGCCCCGAGGCGCTCGATGGCGGCCCGCACCTTCGTCGTCATCGTCTCCAGCGAGCAACCCTCGTTGGAAACCGCCTCCAAGGCCCGGACGTCTCCCACCACCTGGCCGGCGGCGGCGCGCAAGGCCTCCGCCAGCGGCCCATGGGTGACGATGACGCCGGCCAGGCGGGGCGCGGGCGTCTCATTCTTTGTCGTTGGCAAGATACTCCTCGAGGTGCGCGCGGGCCTTGGCATTGCTGACGATGCGCTCCTGGAGGTTCTCGGCCGCATTGAAGCCATAGGTGCGCAGCATGTGATCCAGCGCCACCACCTCCGCGAGCACGGTGACGTTCTTGCCCGGGAAGATGGGGATCACCACCGTGGGGATGGAGACGTCCAGGATCTCCGAGGTCATGCGTTCCAGGCCGTGGCGATCGTAGTGCCGGTCCGGGCTCCACTCTTCGAGACGCACCACGACCTCGATGCGCTTCTGGATGCGGATGGCCCGGATGCCGAAGATCTCGCGCACGTCGACCACACCGATGCCGCGGATCTCCATGTTGTGCTGCAGCATCTCGCGGCCGCGGCCGATGACCACGTCGTCCGCTTTGCGCACCAGCTCCACCACGTCGTCCGCCACCAGTCGGTGGCCGCGCTCCACCAGGTCCAAGGCGATCTCGCTCTTGCCGATGCCGCTCCGCCCGACGAAGAGGAGACCGACGCCATAGACGTCCACCAGCGAGGCGTGCACTGAGTCGCGGGGGGCGAAGAAGTCGGTGAGGTACTCGGTGAGGGAGTGGAGAAACGGCGTGGTCGACAAGGGCGTGCGCAAGAGTGGCACGCGGCGCTCCTCGGCGCGCTGCTGCAGGTAGGGCGGCACCGGCAGCGCCTTGGTGATGATGATGCAGTTGAGCCGAAACTTCAGCAGCCGGTCGATGGCGGCGCGCTGGGCGCTGTCGGCCATCGTCTCCAGGAAGGTGATCTCGGTCTCGCCGAGGATCTGGATGCGGTCGTCCAGGAAGTTGCGCGTGTGCCCCGCCAGGCACAAGCCCGGGCGGTTCACCTCGCGCACGGTGATCTCCCGCTCCGAGGCGGCGCTGGCCGTGAGCAGCTCGAGCTTGTAGACCTCGAGCCGCCGCTCGTAGAACGTCTGCACGGAAAGCACACGCACGGGAAACCTCCCGGAAAGCCATTGTAACAACGCCCGCCCCCTGCGACCACGACGGGTGCACTGGGCGTCTGGAGTCGGGCGCGCGCTTCTAGTGCGTGGCGTGGAGGTTGAGCACGCCGTAGTTGCCGTCGCCGCGCTTGAAGACGATGTGGATCAGCTCGCTGGAGCGGTTGGCGAAGACGACGAAGGTCTCGTCCACTTCCTCCAGCCGGAGGATGGCTTCGTCCACCGTCAGGCTCTCGATGGGGAAATCACCAGCCTGGAGGATCTCGTGCTCTTGCGGCGTGCGCCCCACGGTTCCGGCCCGCAGCACGCGCAGCGTGCCGCTCACCGGCCGGCCGTTGGTGCGGGCGGCCTTGGCGCCGGCGCGCCGCCGCGCCGTGGTGCGGCGGTCCTTGAAGCGGGCCAGCTGCTTCTCCAGCTTGTCGCCCACCCGGTCCAGGGCCGAGTACATGTCCACCGCGGTTTCCTTGCCGGTGAACTCCTTGCCCCGTGTGTGCAAGACGATTTCGGCTCGGTAGCGGTGCTTCTCCGCGCTCAAGGTCACCAGGGCCGAATGGATCTTGTCCATGTACCGATGCAAGCGGCCCAAGCGCGCGTCGATGTATGTGCGCAGGGCAGGGGTGACCTCGTAGTGGCGACCCGTGACCGAGACTTGCATGGCAACACTCCTTTGCGGCGCATCCCCGTCGGGATGACTTGTTCGCGGCAGGGGGAGAAAGCAGGCGTAAACGCGAAGCCGGAGACCTGCGGTCTCCGGCAGTCTTCCGGCGCGCTGTTCCTGAGACGGGCGGTCAGCCCTCTGTTCCACGCTGGGCTCTCGCGCACTGGCATCGAGCGTTCGCCCCTCGAAAGGCTGCGAAACCGACGCGACCCGGGGCTCCGTCAGTACTGCTTCCGCAAGCGGGCGGGCAGGATCCTCAACTGCTCGCGGTACTTCGCCACCGTGCGGCGAGCGATGATCAGCCCGTCCTGCTTGAGAATGTCGGCGATCTTCTGATCCGAAAGCGGCCGCCGCGCGTCTTCCTTGCCGATGATATCCAGGATGCGCGTCTTCGCCGCCTTCGCCGACACCTCGTCTCCATCCTCGGTTTCGAGGCTGGAGGAGAAGAAGTACTTCAGTTCGAAGACGCCTCGTGGCGTCTGCACATACTTGTTCGTGGTGACGCGACTCACCGTACTTTCGTGCATTCCAATTCTACTGGCGACCTGCTGCAGGGTCAAGGGGCGCAGGAACCCCGGGCCCTTCTCGAAGAAGTCGCGCTGCTCGTCCACGATGCACTCCATGACCTTGACCATCGTTTTCCGCCGCTGCTCGATGGTCTGAATGAGCCAGCGCGCCGAGGACAGGCGCCCGAGGATGAAATCCCGGGTCTCCTTGTTGCCGTTGGATGGCCCGCGATCGAGCTCGCGCTTGTAGGCGCTGCTGATGCGCAGGCGCGGGATGTTCTTGTCGTTGAGGAAGACCACGTAGTCGTCGCCGACGCGTTCGACGATGAGGTCCGGCGTGATGTAGCGGACCTCGTCGGTCATGAGCTCCAACCCGGGCTTGGGGTCGAGATCCTTGATGGCGTTGGCGTGCTCCTGCACCTCTTCCACCGAGATGTGGAGCTTCTTGGCGATCTCGGTGTACTTGCGCTGCTTCAGCGCCTCGAAATGGTTGCGGACGATCTCGGCGGTGATCGAGTCTGCCAGGCGGCGGTGGCGCAGCTGGATGAGCAGCGCTTCCTGCAGGCTGCGGGCGCCGATCCCCACGGGCTCCATGCTCTGGATGTAGCCCAGGACGCGCTCCACCACCGCTTCTTCCGCCTTGAAGGTGTTGGCCACCTCGACGAGGGAGCAGGTCAGGTAGCCACTTTCGTTGAGGCTGCCGATGAGGTACTCGCCGATGCGCAGCTCCATCGGGTCGCTGGTGAGGATGCGGAGCTGGCTCAAGAGCGAGTCCACGAAGGAGGTGCGGGCCACGGGGACGCGCTCGAAGAACTCCTCCTGCTGATCCTCGCTGCGCTTGTAGCCCAGGTCGAAGCCTTCGTGGAAGTACTCGTCCCACGATTCCTCGGGATCCTTGTCACCGTTCTCCGACTCGGCGGGCGCCTCGGCCGTCTCCGGCACCGGGCTTTCCTCCGCCGTCTGCGCCTCGGCCCCCATCTCTTCCTCGTCCTCCTCGACCTCTTCCACTTCCTCCAGGAGCGGGTTCTGCAGGATTTCCTGCTTGAGGATCTGTTGTAGTTCCAGCGTCGGGACCTGCAGGAGCTTCAACGCCTGCTGCAGCTTCGGAGTCATGACCAGGCGCTGCGTCTGCCGCATCTGGAGGCCGAACTTCATCTCCACGATGGTGCCGCCCTTCGCAGGATTAGAGTTGGAACCGTTCCCCCAAATAAATCTTGCGCGCCTCGGGGTCCGACGCAAGATCGTGGGCCGTTCCCGACAGCAGAATCTTTCCTTCGTACATGATGTAGGCGCGATCGGTGATCCGCAGGGTCTCCCGGACATTGTGATCCGTGATGAGGACACCCATGCCACGATCGCGCAGCTGGCCGACCACCTGCTGGATGTCGGCGACCGCGATGGGATCGATGCCGGAGAACGGCTCGTCCAGGAGCATGAACTGCGGATCCGTGGTGAGGGCGCGGGAGATCTCCACGCGCCGCCTTTCCCCACCGGAAAGCTGCGTACCGCGATTCTTGCGCACGTGGGTGAGGCGCATCTCCTCCAGCAGGGCTTCCATGCGCTGGGTGCGCTCGGCGCGCGGCAGGTGCAGGGTTTCCAGAATCCCTAAGATGTTGTCCTCCACGCTGAGACGCCGGAACACCGACGGCTCCTGTGGCAAGTAACCGAGGCCGCGGCGGGCGCGCTTGTACATCGGCAGCCTCGACACGTCCTCCTCACCCAGGAGAACTTGTCCGGAATTGGGCTTGATCATGCCCACCAGCATGTAGAAGGTCGTGGTCTTGCCGGCGCCGTTCGGCCCCAGCAGCCCGACGATCTCGCCGCTTCGCACCTGCAGATCGATGCCGTCCACGACGCGCCGGGAACCATAGTTCTTCGTCAGCTGGCGTCCCTCGAGGACGCCGGCCCGGCGATTGCCGTTCGTCTTCATCGTGGTTCCGCGCCCACCGGCCCCGTGAGGCTGGGATTCTGGATGTCCACGAGGTCGAGGTTCGGGTCGGTCGTGAGCCCCCGTCCCGTGAGCACCTCCGGATCGTCGCGGCGGGTGATGCGCACCAGCTCTTCGGAGCGGATCTTCTGGTTCTCCCGATCCCAGTAGAGCGATTGCGTCTCCAAGCGCGCACCGTCCGTGGTCTCCACCACCACGTCGCCCTTCGCCGTCATGCGGCCCCCTTCCAGGAAGCCTTCCCGGGCGGTGAGCACCGAGACCACCCTGCCGGCGTCGTAGAACTCCACGCGGACCTGCTCGGCCCGGGTCTCGTCATCGTCGTAGGCACGGGCGATGCGGGCGTGGAACACGTAGCGCACCTGGCCGCTGTCGCTGGCGGTGGTCGTGAAGTTGCGCGTCACCTGGCTCGCCCCGTCGCCGGCACCCACGGTGTCGGTGTTCTCACCGCGCCCACACCCAGCTGCCAGCAAGGCGGCGAGCAGCCAGATTCCCCGACGCTTGTTTCCTGCTTTTCCGTGCATCCTCCGCCAATCTTCCCGGCCTCTCTACAGGTACTAGCAGATGCCGGCGGTCGCGTCAAGCAACACCCGTGCCAAATCATCTCTTCTATGCCAAAATGATAATTTACAATGGTTTGCAAACTCAGGAGGGGGCGACTTCCGGGGCGCTCCCGCTCAGCCTGGACAATCTCCGTGCGGTTCGTGGACTCCCCGATGGTCCCGGGTGGA
This sequence comes from Candidatus Krumholzibacteriia bacterium, assembly GCA_035649275.1. Taxonomy (NCBI): domain Bacteria; phylum Candidatus Krumholzibacteriota; class Candidatus Krumholzibacteriia; species Candidatus Krumholzibacteriia bacterium. The sequence continues at coordinate 69,162 of DASRJW010000024.1, read as the reverse complement.
GGCGCCGCTCCAGACGCGCAACCAGACGGCGCTCCGGCGCCGCCAAGCCGAAGAGATCCTCCACGCCGCGGTCGAGCCGCGCCCTGCCGCTCTCCGGGGCGCCGGACCTTTCGATCTCCTGCACCAGACGAAGGAGCGCCGCCGAGGGAGCCCGCTGCGGCCAGGGCAGGCGCCGCAAGTAGGGGGCATTCAAGCGCAGGTAGCCCCCCGACTGGGCGACGCCGCCGAAGAGACCGCGATAGAGCACGGCATAGAGGCGCGAGTTGAGCAAGGCCAAGAGCAGCGCCCGGCGAGAGTCGGCGCGCCCGCTGACAGGAACGAAGTACACCCGTCCGAGCAGATCGCCACGGGCATCGAAAGCGGCGTGGAGACGGCGGAACATGCCCGGGATCACCACCTTGGGAACCTTCTGGCGCGCCAGGGTGCGGCGCCCGAGGTCCAGTTGCTGCGGCGCGAAACGGCGGCGGCCGCGCACGCGGAACGGACGGATGTCGCCGCTGCAGATGATGCGATCCCGACCTCGATCCATGGCGCGCTGGAAGCCCGGGACCGCGAGACCGCAACCGACGGGGACCGCGTCGCCCAGGCGGGGTCCTGCGAGTAAGCGCCGCAGCAGCGGCCAGGAGTCGGCGGGGAGATCGAGGGGCACGACATGGCGCGGCAGCGCGAGAAGAGCCTCCTGTGGCCAGCGCGTCCGCACCGCTCCACCGCCGTGATGCACGGCGACGGTGTCTCCCGCGGCGGGACGCCGGTGGGCGACGACGAGGATGACGGGATAGGCGGCGTGGGCGCTGAAGACGCCGTCGCCGGCTAGATCCCAGACTTCCTCGAGGCGGAAATCCTGCAGCAGACGGTGGCGCAACGCGGTGGCGTAGTCCGACGCCAGCAGCTTGTTCGGCACGATGACGCACAGCCGGCCGCCGGGACGCAACACCTCGAGCAACCGTTGCACGAACAAGGCGCTCAGATCGGCGCGCCCCATGCCGCGCAGGTGCGAGTGCAGCTTGCGGCGGTAACCAGCGCTGAGCGCGCGCGCCGCCACCCAAGGAGGGTTGGCGATGCAGAGGTCGAAGTGCGACGGGGGCGCATAGTCCAGGAGGAAATCGGCGTGCAAGATCTTCCAGCCGACGAGGGCGGCGCCGGCGGCGCGGTGGACTTCCTCCAGAGCTTGCGCCCAGCGTGCGGCAGCGACGTCGGTTTCCACCCCTTCGCAGCCCAAGCGGAGTCGGCGGCGCGACGCTTCGCGCAGCGCCGCGGTCAGCAGGCGTCCGGAACCGCAGCCCGCGTCCAGCAAGCGCAACGGCCGGTTTCCATGCGGGCCACGCAGGAGACGCTCGGCCATGAGGCGGGCCACGCGCGCCGGCGTCGCCACCACCCCTTGCCGCGGTACAGCGACGGTGCCTTGCAGCTCACGCGCGTCTTGGAGCCGCTCGATCCAACCCCAGAGCGCCGCCGGCGAGTCGGCGTGACGTTGCACCAGCGCTTGTATGGCTCGAGGCAAGAGTTCGAGCTCTCGACCGCGCCGCCGCACCATCCGCACCCCCGCCGACTTTCCGCAACGATGGAACACAGCGAGTAAAGGCGGCCAAGCGCGTCCAGGTCAACAGATTCCGTGGCATGTCTCGTGCTGACGGGAGTGCACCGGAGAATTTCCATGCCGCGAAGTCAGGACCGCTCCACTCGCCACCTTCTGGGTGTTACGCCCACCGGCACGCCTCGCGGCGCGCGGCGGCGTCGGGCGCCGACGCGCCTGGACGGCAACGCCACGCGGCGCCTGGAGCGCCGGCGCCGACGCGACGAAACGGCGGACGCCCTGGCGGCTCTCGCTTTCCTGCTGCATGCGAAGGACCTCCCGGCGCTGCTCGATGCCATCGTGGCCGGCGCCGCACGCCACACCCGGGCCCGCGAAGTGGAACTGCACCTGCACGCGCTACCGGCGACCCACGCCGTGCGGCGCGTCGCTGCGCCTGGCAGCGGTCGAAGCAGCGGCAGCGCGCCGCCGCAACGCCTGGTCTTGCCGCTGCGCGATGGCGACGAGCGTCTGGCGACGCTGCGCTTGCTGGCGCCGCGCAGCACGCGCTTGGAGGCGCTGCACTTCTTCCTCGCCCAGGCGGGGCCGGTGCTCGGACACACGCTCCGCCGCTGGCAAGCGCTGCAGGAGGCCGAGCGTTATGAAGCGCTCTTGCAGCACTTGCCGGACTGGTGCGTCCTCGTGCTGTCACGGGATGGCGTGGTGCGCGAGAGCCGCGGTGGTAGCACGCTGCTGTCCGGGGCCGACCATTGGATCGGCCGGCCGCTGGAAAGTCGCCCAGGAGAACCGGGCGTTCTGGCGCTGCCTCGCCCCCGAGTGCGCCAGATCCTCGCCAGCGCCCGCCGCTCCGGCCGGGCGGAGCTGGAGGCGCAGGTGCAGGGACGCAACGGCGCCACCGACGTGCACCTCACGCTCGTCTCCCTCGGGAGCGAGGGCGAACTGCTCTGCGTGCTGCGCGACCTGTCGACCATGCGCGCGATGGAAAAGGCGCTGCTGCGCCGCAACCAAGAGCTCTCCGAGGCGGCGGAGCGTTTGAAGGAAGTGGACATGCTCAAGAACGAATTCTTGAGCAACGTCTCCCACGAGTTGCGCACCCCGCTCACCGCCATCATCGCCTACACCGAGGCGTTGCTGCTCACACGGCCCGAAGAGGAGAAGCGCGAGCAGTTCCTGCGCGTCATCGCCGAACAAGGGCAGAAGCTGCAGAAGCTCATCGCCGGTCTCCTGGACATCGCCAAGCTCGACTCCCTGGCCACGGAGCTCAAGCTACAGCTCGGCTCGTTGAATCAGGTGATTCAGGCTGCCGTGGTCACGGTGCGGCCCACAGCCGACAAGAACCGCATCTCCATCCACCTCGATCTCGACCCGGAGCTGCCCCTCGTCTACCTGGATGAACTGCGCTCGCAACAGATCGTCTGGAACCTGCTCACCAACGCGATCAAGTTCTCGCCCCCCGAAGCGGAAGTGCGGGTCCGCACCTGGAGCGAAGAGGGCGTGGTCTGGGCGGCGATCACCGACGCCGGCATCGGCATCGCCCCGGAACACCACGGGCTCATCTTCGAGAAGTTCGTGCAGCTCGACGGCTCGACCACGCGGCGCCATGGGGGCGTCGGCCTGGGCCTCGACCTGGTGCGGCACCTGGTGGAGCTGCACGGCGGTCAGGTGCAGGTGGAGAGCAGCCTCGGGAAGGGCGCCACCTTTTCCTTCTGCATCCCGGTGGAGAAGCGCCGCCGGCCCCGCGGCGCGCAGCCGCGCTCGGAGCGCGTCGGCCGCGCCTCCTGAGGCGGAATCCCCTTGCAGCCGCAACGAGCCGTCTCTACCGTGGCCCGGGAGGTCATCGTGTCGCCCCGGGTCGAGCCTTCATGAACCTGCGTCTCGTGGCCCACATAGGGGTGGCGCTGGCTTCGCTCTTCTGCGCCTTCTTCGCCTTCTCCTCCAGCCTCGACACCGGTTTCTCTGGCGCGGACTTCGCCGTCCTCGAGCCCGCTCTGCGGGTGCGCAGCGCGGCCGATGCCATCACGCCGCCCTGGATCCCGCCGTTCGAGCGCCCCCTTTCCCAGCTCGCCTTCGCCGGCGAGGTCTCGCTCTGGGGATTGCGCGCACCGCGCTATGTGGTCACCCACATGGTGCTGCATGCCGCGAACGCCACGCTGCTCTTCGCGCTCTTCCGGGGCCCCCTCGGATCGGCCGTGGCGGCAGGCGCCGCGATCCTCTTCGCCCTGGCCCTCGGTTTCTATGGTGAGAGCGTCTGGCGGCCGGCGCACCTGTCGATCCTCCTCGCCACCACCTTCGTCCTCGGCACGGGCATCGTGGCGCTCCGGGCCCAGCTCGAGCGCACCCCGCGTCGCCGTTTGCTGGCGACACTCCTCACCGCCGAGCTTTTCCTTTTGGCGCTTTTCTGCCACGAGGCCGGCGCCATGGCGCTGGTGATGCTGGGGGGCCTCATGTGGCCCCACCGCCGCAGTCTATCCTCGGTGCTGCGCAAGATGGCGTTCCTCGTCATCCTCGGCAGCGGCGCCGTGATCCTGCAGCTGCTGCGCGGCCAGGGCGCCGATGAACTCCTGTTGAGCGCCTCGACCTGGTTGTCGCTTCCGGTGCGGGTGCTGCGACTCCTCTCCCAGATGTTGCTGCCCCTCGCGGTGCAACCCGTCGAATCAGCTTCGGAGGCACTGCTGCCGCGAGTGCTCACCCTCGTCGAGCAGACCCGGCCGATTTCGGGACTGCTCTTCCTCGGGGCCGGGGCGCTGTGGTTCGTCAAGGGCGGCGGTGCAGTGCGCTGGCTCTTGTCGTCGTATCTCGCCTTCCTCGTACCGCTGAGCTTGCATCCGCTCACGCAGGCGCGACTCGACCTCGGCGAGACCTGCTTGCCCGCCGCGTTCCTCTGCGGCGCCGTCGCTCTCGGCTTCCACCGGCTCTGGCACCGGGTGGGCACCGCGGGCCGGGTCCTGCTGGCGCTCGTTCTGGTAGGCATCCTCTACGGCGACCTCGCGGTGGTGCGGCGTTATCAGGCGCAGGCCGCGGCCGCCGGGCGGAGCGCCGAGAGCGAACTCAGACTGCAGGCGCTGCGGCAACAGCGCGAGGCTGCGCCATACCCATGAGCCTCTCGGCACGCAGGTATTGGATCTTCGACATGGACGGAACCCTGACGGTCGCGGCCCACGACTTTCCCGCCATCAAGCGCAGCCTGGGGCTCGACCCACAACGGCCGATCCTGGAGCAGATGGCCGCTCTCCCTGAGCGAGAACGGGAGGCGCGGTTCCAGCGACTCGACGCGATCGAGCTCGCCATCGCCCGCAGCTCGAGGACACAGCCAGGGGCGCTGGAGCTCTTGAGCCTCCTGCATGCAAGCGGCGCCCGGCTCGGCATCCTGACGCGCAACAGCCACGCCAACGCCATGGAGACCCTGGCGCAATGCGGGCTGTCTTCCTTCTTCCCCGCGCCCTTCGTACTCGGCCGCGAAGCTTGCGCTCCGAAACCGAGCGGCGACGGCATTCGCAAGCTCCTGCAAGCCTGGGACGCCCGTCCCGAGCAGGCGGTGATGGTGGGCGACTTCCTCTACGACCTGCAGGCCGGACGCGAGGCCGGAACCTTCACGGTGTATTTCGACATCGGCGGCGAAGGCGAGTATGCGGCGCAGGCGGATCTCTGCGTGCACACGTTCTTCGCGCTGCGTGATCACCTGAAGGGATGAAGGTCGACGCTGTGGCTGCCATCGACTCGCGGGGTCATCGCGCCCCCCAGCCTGGAAGAGCCACGCCCAGGCCGCTATGATCACACTGGCTTTCACCGCCTTGTCCTCGGGGTGAAGTTGCAACACCGAAATGCGAGGGAAGTTGCGTCTCCGCCAAGGCTCACTCGCCGACGTCAACACCCTGAACCGCCGTTCCGGTCTCGCCAGTCTGCCGAGCGAGATCCAACGCGACGCCGGCCGGCGCCTGGCCACGGCGGCGTGGGTGTGGATCGGTCTCTGGAGTCTGGGGCTGGTGATGAACAACATCGTCGGGCCGTGGCTGTCGCCGGAACGCCCCCTGGACGATGCCTGGCCCTGGCCGGGCAATCCGGCCGCCCTGGGTTGCATCCTCGTCTCGGTGGCGGTGATTTTCGCGACCCGGCGGGCGTCGCTGTCGCTGGCTCGCCTCCTCGATCTCGCTCTCGTTTACGAGGTGGTGCTCGCCTTCGCCATCGGTCTGGTGAACCAATGGACACCGAACACCGCAGGGCTCTCCTGGATCTGCGCCCTTCTTCTCGTGCATCCGCTGCTCGTCCCGAACACCGTGCTCCGCACCGTGGTCGCATCTCTTTTGGCAGCCGCCATGGACCTCGTCGGCCTGGCAATCACCGGCGCCCGAGGCGTACCCCTCCCACCGGGGGAGGTGATCCTGTGGACGTACTTGCCCAACTTCATTTGCGCCTTCCTGGCCATGCTTCCCGCCAAGGTCGTGGCGCGGCTCAGTCGAGAGGTCACGGCGGCTCGCGAGCTGGGCAGCTACAAGCTCGGCGAGCTCCTGCGCAAGGGCGGTATGGGGGAGGTGTACCGCGCGGAACACCGCCTGCTCGCGCGTCCCGCGGCCATCAAGCTCGTCCGGCCCGAGCTCCTCGGCGTGCCGCTCGCAGAGCGCCAGCAGGTGCTGCGGCGCTTCGAGCGGGAGGCGCAGGCTACGGCACGCCTGCGCTCGGCGCACACCATCGCCGTCTACGACTACGGCATCGCCGACGACGGCACCTTCTACTATGTCATGGAACTCTTGGATGGGTTCGACCTGGATACCTTCGTGCGGCGATTCGGTCCGGTGCCCGCGGCCCGGGCCGTGCACTTCCTCACCCAGGTGTGCGACTCCCTGGCCGAAGCGCACGAGAACGAGCTCATCCATCGCGACATCAAGCCTGCCAACGTCTTCGCCTGCCATTACGGCCGGACCTTCGACGTGGTGAAGGTGCTCGATTTCGGTCTGGTCAAGCCGGCTCGCCCCGCCGACGGCATCACGAGCGCTACCGATGCCATCGGCGGTACGCCGGGCTTCATGGCCCCCGAGCAAGTGCTCGGGATGCAGCCCGTGGACGCCCGCACCGATCTCTACGCAGTCGGCTGCCTCGCCTACTGGCTCCTCACCGGTCAGCTCGTGTTCGACGGCGCGAGCGCAGTCGACGTGATCGCCCAGCACGCGCGCACACCACCCACTCCGCCCTCGCAGCGCACCGAGCTCCCCATCCCCTCGGCCCTCGACAGCTTGATCCTCTCCTGCCTGGAGAAGGAACCGGCGCGCCGACCTCAGAGCGCCGACGACCTCCTCGACTCGCTCCGCCGTTGCGGCGTGGAGCCGTGGACCGAGGCCCAGGGGCGCTCCTGGTGGCAGGCGCTGGTGCCGGAGAGCGCGCGCAGCAGCGTGCCACCCAGGAAATGGCTGCAGGAGCAGCGCTGAGCGTCGGGACGGCTGCTCTCGAAGCAGCGCTCCTCACGTCACGGCCGCAAGTTCAATTCCCCTCGCCACGATGGGCTTATCTCGGAGTCCCCCGGCAGCGGAAAACGCCGAGAACTCAGGCACGCCCTCACCCTCGGGCATGGAGAATGGTGAGCGGTCTCCTTCCCTCCTCGACACCAGCCAGCGGAAAACGCCGAGAACTCTGGCACGCGCCTCCGCAGATGGAAAACAGTGAGAGGTTGCCGGCCCGAGTAGCCGACAATTCCTGCACTCGTTTCGGGCACTGTCTCGGGAGCCTGCACTCAATCAGTGCACCTATGCGCCAGGGGCTCCCCGACACGCCGCCACCGCGCTCCTCGAGTGCTGTCGCGGTTTCGACTAGAAAGATCCGTGCCGGTCAATGAAATGAGACGAGTGGATGTTGGCTTGGGAACGAGGAGCCATGCCCAGCTGCTCGTGAGCAAGTGAACGAGCGCTTGCCGAAGTCATCGGGGGTTTCGAATTCGAGGCGGGTTCGGGGGTGCAATTCGAGCGGGGTTCCGCCGCCTGTCGGGGCAACCCTGATGGGGCCGCCCCTGAGGCGGGTGTAGCTCCTGTACGCGCCACCAGCCAGCCCTCGACGCATTAGCGTAGTAAAGGAGATCTCTACTGGGACTTGCTATCTGGATACCAGCAACCCGGGTACGAACTACATCGTTGCCGAACTGGGTACCCTACCGTCGATCGCGGGGGCGGAATTCTCCGTGACCGGCTTGCCACCCGGAGCCACGGCCGGTGGTGACGCCTAACCCTGCGGCGATCGCCATCGGTGACCCGTTCGGAGATTGGTGCGCCATGAGCTTCAGCGATTGCCCGGGCACCGCCTACGGCGCCGTCCTGCTTTACACGGTGACGATTCTCGCTCCCCCGGGGCAGTCGCCGGTCTATGCCTTGCAGGTCACCGGCCACCACACGCCGAGCAATCCGGCGATCGATGGTCCTGTCGTCCACCGCTGCAACTCGCCGTTGTTCACCGCGGTCTCGGTCCAGGGTGGCTCGACCTCACCGGGTCCGCTGCTCCCGGTGCCTTCGGATCCACTTCCGCTGGATGCGGCGGTCAACGTAACCCGTGAACCGCAGTTGACCTGGGGATCGACGGGGCCATCTTACTGCTGCGGTATCGGCACGGCGTACGTCAATGTGTACTTCGGGACCACCCCGGACCCGCCGCTGGTGTGCCTCGCGCTGGAGGATTGCCAGCCTTTCACTCCCGGACTCCTGGAGCCGGAAACCACCTATTACTGGCGAGTCGTAGCGAGCCCCGACCAGGATTGTGGCAAGGTCTCGGGTCCGGTCTGGCGTTTCACGACGGGTACGACGACGGTCGCCGTCCAGTCGACGCACTGGGACGTGGTGAAGCGACTGTACCGGGAGTAGGCGAAGTGCGGATGCCTGGCGTGGATCTCGGGGAGAGCTAGAAGTCCGCGCCGACAGCGACACTCGAGCCGCGCCGCGTGTGGCCCGTGCGCGGATCGTAGAGTTGCGCCCAATCGAGGCGAAGAATGTAGGCGCCGAAATCGATGCGCGTGCCGAAGCCGTAGGCCACCTGCGGCCCCAGATCCACGTCCATCCCCGCGGCCGCGCGGCTGGTGCGAAGCCACACGCTGTCCCAAGCCGAGCCGGATTCGGCGAAGAGAACGCCGCGCACGTTGCCGAGCTCGAGCGGCAAGGGCCAGCCGAGGGCGAGGTAGCGCAGGAGTGGGAAGCGGAACTCCAGTCCTGCGAGACCAGCGTGAGTTCCCGCGAGCGCGCCGTAGGCGTAACCGCGCAGCGTGTTCGCTCCACCCAGGAAGAAACTCTGCGGCGTCGCCCCCCAGCTCCCGGCGAGGTAGCCACGGGCGGCCAGCGTGAAACTGGCCCCGAAGCTCCAGTACTGCCGCCAGTCGAGTTCGAGGGTGCGGAAGTCGAGCTCGCCGAAACCGGACTCGAGGCCGAGGCGCAGGCGACGCCCCATGATCGGGCCGGTGGAACCGAAGAGCGCCGTGTCCACCACGTAGGCGAGCCCGGGGCCCGCGAAGCTGCGTAGCTCCTGCACGCTCCCATCCCCCAAGGTCTCACCCAAGAAGAAGCGGCCGCGAACAGCGGCGAGCTGCATCGACATTTCGACACGAGAGAACTTGTCGAAGGGACGGATCGCGGCGGCGCGCACGCCGAGATACGTCTGCTTCTCGACTCCGGCTACCGCGGAGGCCAGGAACCCGTAACGCCGCTGGTGCTGGAAAACGCCGAACTGGTAGTTCGTTCGTCCCGAACGGTTCAGATACTCGAGGGAAAGATCGGAATCCTTGAGCGAGCCATAGATGCCGAAGCCCACACTGAGCAAATGATCGCCGAGGAGGTCACTGAAGTGGATGAGCGAGGCACCGCCGAAACCGCCCTGGCTTCCCACGACCCCTGCTACCTGCGAGACATCGGGGGCGAGGTGCGCATGGTACGGGCGCTCGACGAAATCCATCGCTTCGGGCGCCGGCAGCAGCACGCCTGGCGGCGTCGTGGCCGCCGCCGGCGAGGTCATGCCGGCGCCGGGGTGAAGGGCCGCCGATGCTGCGCCAGCGGCCGCGCTGGAGTCGCGAGCAGCCGAGGCTGGCGCGATACCGTCCCACGCAAGCGAGGACGGCGCCATGGTGTCTCGAGCAACCGAGGACGGCGCGATGGAGTCGACCGACACGGTCTTCATCGCGAGGGAGTCGCGAGCGACGGAGTCCGCCACTGTGCTGACCGCGCTCATGGAGTCGGGAGCGACAAGGCCTGCCGCCTCCGTCGCACCGTGTTTCGTGACGAGGTTGGCGATGGCGCCTTCCAGGGGACGCATGACGCTGGCCGGGCGGTCGATACGGAAGATGTCCCAGCCGCTGTTACCGAAGGCCGAGAACACCAGGCGATCGCTCCCCCGGGCCCAGGACAGGGCCGGACTCTCCGGCAAGACGCCACCCACACCGGTCACCGTGTCGGTGAGGCGGAAGACGTTCGACGTCGCGAGGTGCAGCACATAGATGTTCGGGATGCCGTCCGGGTCGGCGATGAAGGCGATCGAGCCGCCGTCTCCGGACCAGACAGGGCTGGCAGCGGCACCTGTTCTGAAGGGGCGTAGCAATTCGCGTCTGCCGCTCTCCAGCTCCAGAAGAGCGATCTTCCAAGTGCCGAAGCGCAGTGCCTCGAAGTCCGCGTCCTCACCGTCATCGGTGACGTAGACCAGTTTCCGGCCGTCCGGTGACCACTGCGGATCCCGCTCGCCGGCGCGGTCGGCGGTGAGCCGGCGCAGATCGGTGCCATCCCTGCGGACGCGATAGAGATCGCTCTGCCCACCCTCGAGACCGACGAAAACCAGCTCGCCGCCGTCCGGCGAGAAGGTCGGAGTCTGCAGCTCGTCGAGACCAAAGCGATATTTGGCGACGACACGTCGGCGCTGCACGTCGAGGAGATTGAGGGCGTCCTCGCCGCGCGACTGCGAGACGAAGGCGAGGGTCTTGCCGTCGGGCGCCCAGGCGGCGCTGGCGTTGAAGAAACGCAGCGATTCGAAGTCTCCGCTCTGCTCGCCGTGCACGACCCGGCGCGAGCGCCCTTCCTCCATATCGCGGACATAGAGGTCGCGGGTGAGCCCGGCGTCGCTCACGTAGGCCAGGTAGCGGCCGTCCGGCGAGATGCTCGGCACGAGGAGCATGCCGGCGTTCTCGCTCTCTCGGGTGACCACCGGGGTGGCGTACTCGCGGTTCAGCTGGTGCTGCCCGAGCTCGGGCAGGTGCCGCCGGCGCACGGCCGTGGTCCACGCCTCGGAGAACTGCTGCAACGAGACGCCGGCGACATCCTCGAACGCCCGCTCCAGGCTGCGACTGGTGGCGAGCGCACGCAGCAGGTCGCCGATGCGGCGGCTGCCGTAACGCTCGGCGAAGTAGGAGAAGACGCTCTGGCCGAAGCGGTAAATACGGATGTCCTGGACTTGCTCCAGCTGCGGCAGCGACAGGAGCCGTCCCGAGAGGGCCGCATCGCGCAGCCACATGGCGGTGTAGCTGTCCTGCTGGGGCCGCGACAGGTACTCGGCCAGGCCCTCCATCACCCAGAGCGGCGGCGCGAAGGCGAAGGGATTCAGCGGATCGCCCTGGGTGGAATCGAAAAGAATGTCGATCTCGAAGGCATGCACGAGCTCGTGGGTGAGCACGTGCTGGAAGTCGCCCCAGGAACCGTTGAAGGGCAGGAAGACGCGCCGCCGCGCCAGATCGGTGATGCCCCCGGTGCCGACGTCGATCATGGACGGCGTGATGTGAGTCTGCTGGAAGTCGGAGTGCGAGGCGTAGAGGACGAGGGGAATGCGCCGCGGCAACTCGTGACCGAGGACGGCGGCGAGCTCGGTGTAGGCCCGTTCCGCCAAGCGCGCCGCGTCGTGCACCATGGCCGCTTCACCGGCGTAGAAGTGCACGTCGAAGTGCCGGGTCTGCAGGACACGCCAGTCCTGCTCCTCGTACTCGACCTTGTTCTTGCCGAAGTACTGCAGCTGCGCCTGCGCCGGTACCGCGACGAGGCCGAGGAGCAAGAACCCGAGGTGTCGAGGGAAACGCAAGCGGTCCTCCGTGGAGGCGCCCGGGTGGGCGCGTCACGACACGAAGGACACCCGGTTCAGTATACCATCAACGCAACGCGCGTTTCTACAACCGGTTGCGGACCAGCCCCGGCTCCGCTGCGGGATACCATGGCACCTTCTCCGCAAGACCGGTGCAAGCAGCGGAACCAATTGCTGGAATTTCCCCGGTCGTCACGAGCGCTCGGTCGGTGGTGGGTTGGGGGCCGACGCCGACAGGTGGTGCGTCGGGGGAGGCGCCGACGGCGTGGTAGGTGGGGGCGCCGACAAGCGGGTGCGGGGGCGGCGGGTGGCGCTGACGGTCCCGGCGGAAGTCTCTTGCGGCGGCGAATCCCGTCCCGTGGCACCCCCCTCACCCAGGGGAGGGCGTACTCACCATTTCAACCGACGCTCGTCGACGTCGAAGACTCGCATCAACCCGTCACCACCGTAGCCCACGATCTCCAGCTTGCCGTCGGAATCGATGTCGTAGAGGTCGATGCGAGAGCCGAACCCGGTGGTGTACGTCCACTTCACGTCGCGGAAGACGGCGCCGAGCACGATGCCGGAGTTGAGCACAATGTCCAGGCCACCGTCGCCGTCCACATCGCCGATGGCGATCTCGGTGGCGTTGGTGAAGGTGATCGTGCTCTTCCATTCCTCCACGTCCTGCAGCGCCGTGTAGAAGCGCAGGAGGTTGTCGGCGATGAAGACGATCTCCAGCTGGCCGTCGTCGTCGACGTCACCCAGAGTGAGGGCAGAGATGCTGTTGAACCGCTTTTCCGGTGTGTTCCAGATGTCCTGCAGATCGGAACCACGCAGGACGAAGAGTCGGGCGTTCTGCGTGTATCCCACCACTTCATCTTGGCCGTCGCCGTCCAGGTCGGCGGCGTAGATGCGCACCACCGGCGACCACAGCTCCCGGGTTTTCACCTCGACGAGCTTGCCGTTGCGGCTCTCGAACAGTTGCAACGTACCGCGGTAGCTGCCGAACAGGAGCCGCCGTTGCGGGCCGTTCACCATCGTCAACGGCGGGTACTTGGACGCGAAGTCCGCGGCGCGGGGCGTCAGGAAATCGCCATAGAGCGCCGTGGGCGTGAGGCACCCCAGCAGGACGAGCCAAACCAGTCGACGCCAGAACAAACCGCCCTCCCCGGGAAAGGCAGACTTTCGAGTCTAGTCAGGGATGCGCCCAGGGGTCAACGGCAGCAGGGGTCCACGGCAGCGGTCGACGGGGAAGGATCCACGGCAGCTGAACTCAACGGCAGCGACAGTCGGGGCGGTTTTCACTTGAGACGGCGCAGCAGATTGAAGCCGACGTCCTTGCGCGCCAGGTACTTGATCAGCTCGTCCAGGACCGCGAGATCGAAGAGGCCGATGCGCTCTTCTTCCTTCGTGTCCAGGAGGACACCGCCCAGGTCGCGCCAGCGCAATTCGCCGAGGAGCCGGGCCGCTTCGGTGATCACCGCGGAGTCCTGGCGGTGCGGCAAGCGCGACACCAGCATGTCGCCGTGGCTGCGGTAGAGATCCAAGAGACGCTTGGTCTCGGTGTTGTAGGTGCGGGCATCGGTGTAGAGGACGAGCCCGAGGAATCTCTTCCCTGCCAACGTGGCCTGATGAGTCCCAGCGTCCAGCAAGCGCAGGAGATCGTCGCGCTTGGCATCGAAGCGGCTGTGCTGGCGCAGGTTGCCTTTGTAGACGGCCAGGATCCCGAGCCAGAAAGACGAAGTTTCGATGACCAGGGGGACCTCGACCCGTTCTTCCAGGAACAGACCTTCCTGCAGCAGCCGCGACGCCTCGGCCTTCTTTTCCGGCACGTAGCAGGCGGGATAGTGGCCGAGGTCGAGGTTGCCGTGGGTCGTCTGGTCGCGGAGCCACTCGTGCCGGCTCGGGGGCAGGTCGTACCGCTGCCACCAATGGAAGACAGGTTCGACGAGCTGACTCGGTGCCAGCAGTCCGCGCAGGCGTGGGTTGCTTTTCTTGGCTCCCAGCGCCTGGAGAACGAGACGGGGCAGCCAAAGGCGCGGATCGAGGTTCTGCAGCGAGCGGAAGACGTTCCAGAGCAGTGCCACCTGGCTGTCTTCGCTGCGCAACTGCGAAGCGCGTTCCTGCATGAGCACGTTCTGCACGTCCACGGTGAGATTGTCACGGTGATCCTCGAAGACCCGAGGCTCATCCTGGCCGTGCCGGCGCTCCATCTCTGCCTTCCACCTCTCGCGCAAGGATTCGCCGACATGAGGAAGCAACGCACATGCCCGGAGGGGAGGCTTCCGCACAGGCGGGGTCAGGCGTCGGCGAGACGGGCGAAATCGGTGGCGAAATCTGGGTAGGAGGTGCGCACGCAGTCGACGGTGTCGATGCGACTCTCGCCGTCGGCGGAGAGCGCCAGGATGGCGGCCGCCATGGCGAGGCGATGGTCGTTCTGGGAAGAAACCCGCGCCGGGCGTAGACGAGCACCGGCCTCGAGGTGGAAGCCGTCGGGGCGTTCGACGGCGGCGACACCGAAGGCGCGCAGCAGCTGCACCAGGCCGGCGATGCGGTCGCTTTCTTTGCGGCGCAGCTCGCCGGCGTCGTGCACGGTGGCGCTCACGCCGGCGGCGGCGCAAGCAGCGACGAGGGCCGGGATCTCGTCGATGCAGCGCACCACGTCGGCGCCGCCCAATTCCATGCCGGAACGCAAGGGGCCGCGCACCGTGAAGGCTCCGGTCGGCTCCCCCAGGCGCGAAGGCCCGGGGCGAGTTTCGAGGCGGGCGCCGGCGCCCTGCAAGAGTTCGAGATAGCGCTGTCGTCCCGGATTGAGCCCTACAGGCTCGACCTGCAGTTCGCCGCTCCGGGGCGACATGGCCCCAGCGACGAAGAACGCCGCCGCCGAGAGATCCCCGGGCACTTCGAAAACGAAGCCCGACCACGATGCGCCCCCTGGTTCGAGGACGAGGCCATCGGCTTCGGCCTCGAGGCGAACCCCCAGGGCCCGAAGCATGCGTTCCAGGTGATCCCGCGCCTGCCCCGCGGGACGCAGCCGCGTCGGACCACGGGCGTAAAGGCCGGCGAGGAGCAGGGCGCTCCGCACCTGGGCGCTGTCCACCGCGATGGTGTGGACACCACCGCGGAGCTCTGGCGCCGCTTCGATCTGGAGCGGCGGGCGCCCCTCTTCGCCCAGGCAATGGACCCTCGCCCCCATGGCGCGGAGCGGCGCGGCCAGACGCTGCATGGGACGCCGGGAAAGCGAAGCATCGCCGAAGAGTTGCGAGGCAAACGGCTGGGCCGCGAGGAGGCCGCACAGGAGTCGCATCGTCGTCCCCGAGTTGCCGCAGTCGATCGGCGCTTGCGGTGCACGCAGCCCGCGCAGTCCCACGCCGCGCAGGCGCAGTCCGTCCGGCCCGGCCTCGCTGCGGACTCCGAGCTGGTGCAGCGCTTCCAAAGTGCGCACGACGTCTTCCGCACCGGAGAGGTGGCGCACCGTGCTCGGCGAATCCGCCAGCGCTGCGAGCAGCAGGGCGCGATGCGCCAGCGACTTGTCCGCCGGCGGCGCCAGGAATCCACGCACGCCGGCGGCGCCGCGGATGATCCAGGCGTCGCCCTCAATTCGAAGGCGCGAGGAAGGCTCTGGCACTTCGCTCCGTTTCGAGGTATCCACGCCCCGGGGCCACGCCGCGGCGCGCGATCGTGGCGGCTGCAACAGCGCGACCTGGCGGCGTCCGGACCGGGCTCGCTCGCGGCGCGCCGTCCGGACCAGGCTAGCGCAGCGCGCCCGCTGGTGGAACCGACTCGCTGGCCTCACCCGGCCTCGAAACCCCTCGTCCTGGAACCAGCCTTGCATGAGTCGAACTCTTCGCGGCGGCTCTGCGCGCCCGAGACTCGAGCCACGGAGGCGGAACGATGCTAGAGGACGAGCGCCTGGACGACGGGCCGATGGAAGCGCAGCACGTGCGCTGGATCCCCAGCAGTCTGCTGGATCTGTCGCCTCTGGAACCGGTGTTCGCGCTGCGCACGCCGCGTCGCATTTACCTGCAAGCCATGCCGTCGAGCCGTGAAGCCTTGCGAGCACTGTTGCAGACGCAGCCCTTCGAGATCAGCGTCGAAGTGGATGGCGACACCGCACCGCTCCGCCACGTGCCGCTGCAAGATGTGCACGAGGTGCGCCTGGCACCGGATCTGGCACTGCCCTGGGGGCACTTCTACTGGATCGCCGACGGCCTGCAGGATGATCTCGCGGCCGCGGGGGACAATCCCGGCGCCGGCCTCGCCCAGGGCCGGCATCGCCTGGCCGTGGTGGAGGAGACGCTGCGCAGCTGGCGCGGCCGCTCGCCCTGCGAGCTCCAGGTTCTCTGCGAAGCCTGGGAGAGCAAGAAGGCGATCGACGATCTCGGTTTGGAGGGCGAGCACCTGCCGTCGGCACCGGACTATGCCTTGCAGCTCACCAACCACTTGGTGACCCGCACCGGTTCGCCTGCCTTCGCCGAGTGGATGGCCGATCTGGCGCGGACTGCGGGGTCGAATCGCGCCTGGAGCTTCCCGCAGCTCTCCCGCGCCGAACGGCAGCTGCTCGAGAGCTATCTGCAGCATCGTACGCTGGGCAACGTGGCGCTGGCGTCGCCGACCGGGATGATCGCCGGCTGGCACTTGTTGCTCTCCATGGCGCTGCTCGGCGTTTGGTATGCCGGTCTCCTGGTGCATGCGGAGTACGAGCACGACCTGGACGAAGCCTTGGTGGCGAGCTTGTGGATGCTGGACCAGGGCTTCTGGTGCGACGAGTCCCTGGTGCACGACACGCTGCGTCATCTGCATGCCAAAGGGCACACCGAGCCGGCGCTGGCGCAAGTCTTGAGCGCCTCCCTGGCCGGTGCCCCCACCCGCACCTGATCACGCCGCCGGGCCGCCTCAGGCGAGACCCAGGGCGCGACGCCAGCCTTCGGCGTAGCGCGTCCAGCCGCCGGTGTTGAAGAGAACGATGCGGCGCCGCTCGCGGAGCGCCCCGGCCGCCGCCAGCTGCCGCAGGGCCGCCCAAGTGGCGGCGCCCTCGGGAGAGGCGAAGACACCTTCGGTCAGGGCGAGCTCGCGTCCAGCGGCGGCGATTTCGGCCTCGCTCACCGCCACCGCCGTGCCCGCGCTCTCACGCAGCGCGCGCAGCATGAGGAAATCCGCCACCGCCACGGGTACACGCAAGCCGAGAGCGAAGGTGTGTGCATTCTCCCACGGCTCGGCACGCAAAGCGCCGGCGTGGAAGGCGCGCACGATGGGGGCGCAGCCGGCAGCTTGCACGCTGCAGAGGCGCGGCAGGGGTGGCTCGATCCAACCCAGCTCGCGCAGCTCTGCGAAGGCCTTCCACATCCCGATGAGACCGGTGCCGCCACCAGTGGGATACACGATGAGATCCGGCAGCTGCCAGTCGAGTTGCTCGGCGAGCTCGTAGCCCAGCGTCTTCTTGCCTTCCAACCGATAGGGCTCCTTGAGCGTGGAGACGTCGAACCAACCCGCGCTCTTCTTCCCCGCCGCGACCTTGGCGCCGCAATCGTGGATGAGTCCATCCACCAGCTCTACCTGCGCGCCGTGGGCGCGACACTCCTCCACGAACAGGAGTTCGGTGTCGCGGGGCATGAAGATCGTGGCTCGCAGTCCCGCCCGGGCTGCGTACGCCGCCAGCGCCGATCCGGCGTTCCCCGCCGAAGGCACGGCCAGGTGCTCGAGGCCGAGCTCGCGGGCCCGGGACACCGCCACCGCCATGCCGCGCGCCTTGAAGCTGTTGGTGGGATTGAAACTCTCGTCCTTGAGCAAGAGTTGCGGCGGGCTCGGAGCCCCGGTCTCGAGCCGCGCCGCCAGACGCGGCAGCTCGAGGAGCGGCGTGCCACCTTCTCCGAGCGTCACCTGATGCGCCACGCTCTGCACCGGCAAGAACTCGCGATAACGCCAGAGATCGGCGGGACGAGCGGCGAGAGTCTCGCGGTCGAGCGAGGCTCCGGCGGCGGCCAGATCGTAGCGGGTGGAAAGCGGGGCCCCACACTCGCAGAGGTTGTGTGGTCGGGACAGCGGCCACGAGCGGTCGCAGCGCGTGCAGCCGAGGTCGACGGCAAAGCTGCGCCAGGCCGACGGCTCCCTCATGCGACGGAATTACGGAAGCGCTCTTCGACCTCTGGCGGAAAGTACTGCACGTAATGGGTCATCATGGCCAGGCTGTCGGCCTGCTCCTGGATTTCCGCCTGCAAGAGATCGCGCAGCGACAGGAAGCCGAGCAGGCGTTCGCTGGCGACGACGGGGAGATGCCGGCAACCCCGCTGCAGCATCTTGGCGACGGCCTGCTCGTAGGTATCGTCCGGTGCGGCCACGACCAGGTCGCGGGTCATGACGTCGCCGATGCGCGTCTGCCGCGGCTCGAGTCCCGGCACCACCACGCGCGTCATCAGGTCGCGCTCGGAGAAGACGCCGACCAGGCGTTCCCCCTCGAGCACGGGAGCGGCGCCGATGCGGTGCTTGGCCATGAACTCCGCCGCTTCGGCCACGCTGCTCTGCGAGCGCACGTACAGCATTCCCCGATCACGAATGATTTCACCCACGGTCTTCATGGTTCCTCCTGGCGAGGATTGTGGAGGCTACCCCATACCCGTCATTGTACACTCTCCCGCCGGCAAGGCGAGAGGTGGATGAGGACGCGATGACTCGTCTGCCTCGGGAGGTGATGCGATGGGCACGACGCTCCGCCGGCGGCGCCTCGCCGTCATCGGCGCCGCGCTCGCCACGGAGACCGAGCTCGATCTAGCCCGCCGTGTGGGGGCGGAGATCGCGCGCTCCGACGCCATCCTGCTTTGCGGCGGCCTCGGAGGCGTGATGGAAGCGGCGGCCCACGGCGCCAGCGCGGCCGGCGGCCTCACCCTCGGCTTCCTTCCCGACTATGACCCCGAGAGCGCCAACGCCTGGATCGCCATTCCGCTGCCGACCGGGCTCGGCCAAGCCCGCAATGTTCTCGTCGTGGCCGGGGCCGAAGCCGTCATCGCCATCGGCGGCGGCGCCGGAACACTCTCGGAGATCGGTATGGCCTTGAAGCTCGGACGCCCGGTCGTCGGCCTCGGGACCTGGAAGGCCGGACGGGCCGACGGCGAGGCCGCCACGATCCTCGAAGCCAGCGAGCCCGCGGCTGCGGTGCGACTGGCTCTGGCGCAGGTGAGGCCCACACCATGAGAAGGAAGCGCCTCCTCATCATCCCTGCCGTCCTCGTGCTCGCGCTCGTCGCCCTCTTCCTCGGGTTGCGCGCGGCCTTCCCTCCGGAGCGCCTGCTCGCCCTCGCCGAGCCTCGTCTCGAAGCAGCACTGGGACGGCCGGTGGAGATCGGCAGTGCCCGGCTCGACCTGATGCCGCTCGCTGCCCGCCTCGAGGCCGTGCGCATCGGGGCGCGACCCGGTTTCGCCTCGCCGCATGTGGTCGAGCTCGACGCCATGCAGCTCGAGCTCGGCTTCCTGGCGCTCCTCCGCCGCCAGCTCGAGGTGAGGTCCCTCGTGCTCGACGGACTGCGTCTCTTCTTGGAACAGGATGAGCAGGGGCAGTGGAACTTCGCCACCGATCGTGCCCCCGGCACGCCGAGCGCACCGGCAGCACCGGCCAAGGCGGGGACGCCGATGGCGTTGCAGATCCGCAAGCTCTTGTTGCGAGACGGTGCCCTGGAGCTGCGGAGCGCGCAAAGTGGCTTCGAGTTACAGGGGCCGCTCGCCGCTGAGCTCGCCATGGGCCTGGACCGCAACCTTCACGACCTCCGTCTCCAGGGCTGGATCGAGAGCCCGGCACTCCGGGCCCGCGGTCCCCTCGGTGAGTTCCCCGCGCTCACCGTGCGGCTTGAACCGGTGCTGCGCGCCGACCTCGGGGCTTCGAGCGCCCACATCGACAGCTTGCGCCTTCGCCTCCAGGACTTCGTCTTGCAGCTGGAAGGTGAAGCGGCGCTCCACGATCGCAAACCAGAGCTGCACTTGCGCACGCGTTCCCAGGAGTTCGAGCTGGCCGAGATCCTCGAGCTCTTGCCCAAGGAACGGCTGCCGCGCCTGGCCGGGGTGGAGGCATCAGGTCGCGCCCGGATCGACCTCCGTCTCGATGCTCCGGGAACGGGCAAGCCACACCTCGAGGGTGATCTCGCCCTCGCCGGCGGCCGGCTGCAGTCGCGAGAGTGGCCGGCCTCCATCAGCGACCTGGAGCTCACAGCGAAGCTGCACGGCGATTCGCTGCAGATCCAACATCTCGAAGCCCGGATCGGCGAGGCGCCCCTAAGTCTTCAGGGTGAAATCGTCTCGCTCTTCGCCCCAGAGAACGCCGCGTACTCCGTACAACTGCGTACCCGGCTCGATCTCGCAACGCTCGCCGCAGTGGCCGCGACCTTCGCGCCCAAGCCGCCGCCATACCGCCTCGAGGGGACGCTGCAAGCCGACGCGCGCCTCGAAGGTAGGCTGGCCGGCAAGTCCCTGCCCTCCCTCCACGGCCCGCTAGCGCTCGAAGGCGTGCGGATCCAAACGCCCCAGCTTCGGCAGCCGCTCGAGCTCCAAGCGCGGCTCGTGGGCGCGGGCGCCACGATCCAGGTGGAAAAACTGAACCTCGCCTGCGGCGAGGCGCGCCTCGCCGGCTCCGGCACGGTACAGCCGGCGCTGCCGCCCAAGCGGCCGCGGATCGCCTTGCGCGGTCGAGCCGCGGCGCTCGACTTGGATGCTCTGCTCCCTGCAACGGCCACTGGCACCGACACGGCCGCCGCCACCCGCGGCAAGGGGACGGGAAGCGCCAAGACGCTGCTTCCGCCGCTGCCACCTCTCGATCTCGAGCTCGACCTCGAAGCCGGCGTGGTGCAGGCGCAACGCACTGCCCTCCGCGACGCCCGCCTGCAATGGAAGAGCGAAGCTCAAGATTTCCACCTCACACTCCGCGCCGCCCGGCTCGAGCGCGACAATTTCCTCCTCGAAGATTGCCAGGCCGAGCTCGCCGGCACGCCGGCACGGGCCCGCGGCCACTTGCAGGCGAAGAGCGGCCGGCTCAACAAGATCCGTGCTGCTGCACTGCAGAGCGATCTGCACCTCGATGGCACGACGCTGGAGCTGCCGAATCTCACCGCCCAGACGTACGACGGCAAACTCGGCGGCAGCATGAAGGTGGATCTCGCCACCCCCGCAGCACCGCGGCAGGAGCTCGTCGTCGAGATGGACAAGGTGCAGCTCGGTGGACTGCTCGAAGACTTTTTCCGCGCTGGCAGCCTGGTGGAAGGAACCTTGGACGGCACTTCGTCCTGGAATGTCACTGGCGCTGGTGCGGCAGCGATGCGCCAACAGTTGACCGGCAAGGGGCAAGGCCTGGCGGTGAACGGCCGCTTCAAGGAACTTCCGATCCTCAAACAGCTCGGCGCCGTCCTCGGCTTGCCGAGCCTGTCCAACTTGAGTTACCGCCAGGTCGGCTTCTCCTTCGCCGTCGAGTCGGGACAGGTCAAGCTGCCTTCACTGAAGCTGCAGGGCAACGATGCCGATGCGACAGTCGAGGGGAAGATCGGCCTCGATGGCGGGCTCGATCTCGCCCTCGGCGTGCAGCTCTCCTCGGCCCTCACCCAGCAGGCGTTGCGGGCGCCCGCGACGCGAGGCCTGGGCTCGCTGTTCACCGATAGCGCCGGCCGCCTCGTGCTCGACTTCGACATCGATGGCACGCTCCGCGCTCCGAAGGTGCGACCGGATCTGCAGGCCACGGCGCGGCGCACCGGTCTGCAGGCGTTGGGGGCGCAGCAGATCCAGCGGCTCCTCGGCAACGTGGCGACCGAGGAAGCGAAGAAGAAGCTCGGACGCTCACTCCAGGAGGCGGTGAAGGGGATCCTGCCGCCTCCGCCCGCACCGGCACCCACCCCGCCGGATACGACACGCAAACCTTAGAGAGCGGCGCCCGTGCGGCGCCCGCCAGGAGCGCGTCTCCGTTATACTGCCTCCCTTCGTCCTGCATGCGCGCGGAGGGAAACGTTGGCGGAACCCCAGGACCTCCTCAGTCGGACTGCAGAGCGCCGCCTCCGACTGATGGAGGCGCTGCAGAGCGGCGCCATCCTCGTTCCCGCCGCGCGGTTGCGGCTGCGCAGCGCCGACTCGGAATACACCTTCCGGCAGGACAGCGACTTCTACTACCTCACCGGTTTCGAGGAGCCCGACGCCGTCTGCCTCCTGCTCCCCGGGCGAACGGCCGCGCGCTACGTTCTTTTCGTTCGCCCGAAGAACCGCGACGCCGAGATCTGGAACGGCCGCCGTGTGGGGGTGGACAACGCCCAACGTCTTTATGGCGCCGACGCCGCCTACTCCGTGGAGGAGCTGGAAGCGCGCCTTCCGGAGCTGCTCAGCGACGTCGACACGCTGTATTACGCCTGGGGACGCGACGCCGTCCTGGACCGGCTCGTCCAGCGCCTCGTCGACGACCACCGTCGCACCCGGGCGCGACGCGGGCACGGCATCGTGCAGCTGCAGGACCCGGGCACGGTGCTGCACGAGATGCGCTTGGTGAAGGACGCCTACGAGCTCGAACGCATGCGTGCCGCGGTGGCCGCCACGGCGGCGGGCCACCTCCGCGCCATGCGCGAGACCCGCCCAGGCATGCGGGAGTACGAGGTGGAAGCCCTGATCGAGTACGAGTTCCGCCGGCGCGGCGCCCGCGGTCCCGCCTACGGCACCATCGTGGGCGGTGGCGACAACGCCAACATCTTGCACTACCGCGACAACAACTCCGTGCTTCGCGAAGGCGATCTCCTGTTGGTGGACGCCGGCGCCGAGGCCGATCTCTACGCCGCCGACATCACCCGCACCTTCCCGGTGGGAGCCTCGTTCAGCAGCGAGCAACGCGCCCTCTACGCCGTGGTCCTGGAAGCGCAGAAGCAGGCCATCGATACGGTGCGCCCGGGCGGTTCCTTCGAAGCTCCCCACGAGCGCGCCGTTCAGGTGCTCTGCGCGGGGCTGGTGGAGTTGGGCCTCGCCGAGGGCCCGGCGGAGCGGGTGCGGGAATCGAGCGACTACCGCAAGTTCTACATGCACCGCACCAGCCATTGGCTGGGACTGGACGTCCACGATGTGGGTCTCTACGCCGTCGAAGGCGGCGCCCGCAGCTTCGCCCCGGGGATGGTTCTCACCGTGGAGCCCGGTCTCTACGTCGCCGCCGACCTCGAAGGGGTGCCGCCGGGTTTCCGCGGCATCGGCGTGCGCATCGAGGACGACGTGCTCGTCACCCAAGGTGGGCACGAGGTGCTGACCGCAGCGGTTCCCAAGGAGATCGAGGCCCTGGAGGCCCTGCGTGCCGGTGCTCTGGCGAGCGCTTGACGGGGGCCCCCCGCGGCGCGAATGATTGGAGAAAGCCGGTGGAAGACGGTGATGGGACGATGAGCAAACGCATCTTCACCTTGAAGGAATCCCGGGAGACGCTGCCCCGGGTGCAGGCCATCACCGCTGCGGCGGTGAAGGAAGCCGAGGCGGTGGTCCGGCAGCTCGAAGCCAAGCCGGAAGGCGACGCCCGACGCGGGCTCGAAGAGCAATACGATCGCATCCTGCGCGCCTGGGGGGCGGCGATCATGGAGCTGGGAGTCGAGGTGAAAGGCATGTGGCTGGTGGATTTCGACAGCGGCGACGGCATCTACTACTGCTGGCACCACCCGGAAGCCACCATCGAGTTCTTCCACGACTACAGCACCGGCTTCTCCGGCCGCCGGCCGCTCGGCAAGCTCGGCGTCGTCTGAGCGCCCGTCGTTGACTCTCGCGGCCCGACATTGTACTGTGCGTGCGGTCGCCCTCACTAGTATCCCGAAAACGAAGGAGTGGACCGTGCGTATGCTGCTCACGGTTCGTATTCCGCACGAACCGTTCAACTCCAAGGTCAGAGACGGAAGCGCCGGCGCGACGATCAACAAGATTCTCGAGGCCACCAAGCCCGAAGCTGTCTACTTCACCGAACAGAACGGAACGCGGGGAGCGATTCTCGTCATTCACATCGAGAACCCTTCGCAAGTTCCGTCCTTCGCCGAACCGTGGTTCCTCAGCTTCGACGCAGACTGCGAGTTCAGAATCGCAATGCGTCCCGAAGACCTCAAGGAAGCCGGTCTCGACGGACTCGGGAAGAAGTGGAGCTAGGCGCGAGAGTCACGGGGGGACGATGATTCCGGGCAAGATCCAGAGATTCCTCGAGGAATACGCCAACGTTGCCACCTCGGGAAGCCGCGACCGGGATCTCGTCCCCTACGGGCATCGCGTCATCGGCTGGCGGATCGGAGCGGATCGGGATTCGCTGATCTGCCTGGTGCCCGCCCAGTTCACCGATCAGCTCGTCGACAACCTCACGGACAACGGGCAGTACTCGGTCACCATCGAGGAGTTTCCCTCGCACGAGACCTATCAGTTCAAGGGCCGCTACCTCCGCCACCGGGATCCCGAGCCGCAGGACCACGCCGCTCACGCGCGCATCGTCGCTCGTTTTCAGAAGGGTGTGCGCACCATGTTCCCGGAACTTCCGGAGCAGCTCCTCCGCGACTACATGCTGGAGCCCGCGCTGGCAGTGGAGATTCAGGTGGAGGAAATCTTCCTGCAAACGCCGGGACCCGGCGCCGGTACGCGCCTCGTCCCGCCGGTAGGGGCAGGAGGGGCGTGACCGACGTGGAAACCGCGAAGCTGCCCGCTGCGCTCCGGCCCGTCCTCGACAATGGCATCCCGGCCGTGATCGTCACCTGCTCCACCGCTGGCGTCCCGAACGCGACCATCATCTCGCAGGTCTACTACGTGGACGAGTCGCACGTCGCACTTTCCTTCCAGTTCTTCAACAAGACCATCCGCAACGTGCGCGAGAATCCGCGCGCCGCGGTGATGCTGGCCGACGTCGCCGCCGCCGCGAACTGGGTCCTGGCTCTCGAGTTCGAGCGTTCCGAGAAAGCGGGGCCGATCTTCGAGGCCATGGACATCCACATCGAGGCCATCGCCTCGTCCACGGGGATGTCCGGCATCTTCAAGCTGCAGGCCGCGGACGTGTACCGCGTCCGCTCCGTTCGCCACGTGCCCTTCCATCCCTGAGGCGACCTAGAGTTCCCCCGTCGGCCCCCAGTCCTCGAGGAGCCGCCGATAGGCGGGGTCGTCGTAGCGCGAGAGCGTGAAGGCGCCGGCGTATTCAGGCAGCAGTGCGCCGGTGATGTGGGCTCCGAGCAACTCCGCCGCCCCGCAGGCCACCATCAAGCCGTAGCCGGAGAGCGCACCCAGCACGTAAGCGCCACCGACCGGTAGAGGCCCGACGAGACAACGGTTCTCTCGCGTCTTCACGTAGTAACCGCCATCGACGAAGGTGCGTGGCACGGCATCGAGATAGGCCCGCAGCCCGGGCAGCATGGTGGCCATGCCGCGCAAGGCGATCTCGGCGAACTGAGGCTCCTCGGGGAGCGGGAAGTGCGGCTCCACCGGCTGCGCATGGTACGGCCAGAGCACGAGGACCTGTTCGCCTTCCATGGTTCCCTCCGGTCGGGCGTGGACACCGGCGGGGAGAAGACCCAGGAAACCGCGACTCTCTTCCTGGGCTGCGAGCAGCTCTCGCTCTTCGTCGGACCATTCCAACTCTTGCGGGTCGTCCCAGATGAGGAGCGGCGCGGCGCGGGGAACGGCACCTCGCGTATCCCGGAACGATGCCTTCAGGTGGAGCTCGCAGAACACCGGCAACTCGATACCGAGCAGGGCTGCCACCGACACCAAGTGCGGTCCTGCCGCGTCGACGAAACAGCTGGTGCGCAGGTGCTGCGTGCGCCCCCCTTCCCGGAGCACGACCCCGTGCACACGTCCGCCGGCGACCTCCACGGCTTCGAGACGTGCCGCCGCGAGCACAGCACCGCGAGTACGCGCCCGTTCCAAGAGCAGCATGCCGAGCTGTTGGCCGCTGAACCAGCCGCAGCGTCGCACATGTAGGGCAGCCACGGCGCGCTCGGTGAGATACGGGAAGTGCCGGCGCAGCAGCGCACGCTGCACGATGAGGTCGGCACCCAGAGGCTGATGTTCGAAGACCTCGGGCGGCGAAGGTGCGTAGCCGCCGGAATCGGCATGGTCGTGCACGCGGAGCGGACCAGCACCCTGGGCGGCGGCAGCCGTGGCGGCGCGCTCCAGCGCTGCGGCCCGCGCCGGTACGGCGGTGGCGTAGAGATAACCGCGCCGGTTCAACCTGAAGACGTTGTCGGTCCCCCGGGCGAGCTCTTCCATCAAGTCGAGGCTGCGATTCATGAGGGCGATCATCGCCCCGTCGGGGCCGGGCCAGAAGTTGCGATAAGCCTCGGTGGACTTGTCACTGGTGAGGGTGAGTGGCGGCCTATCGTCGACGAGGAGAACATCACGCACGCCGGCGTGGACAGTGAGCTGGTGCGCCACGGCTACGCCGGCGATCCCGGCACCACAGATGACGACCTCTGCCTGCTCCGGAAGCGTCATGGCCGTTCTCTTCCTGCCGCCTTCGCCGCCGAGCCGTCAGCGCTCGGCGCCGTTCGGTCCGCTGACGGCGCTCCGGCCGGAGCTGCCGCGGCAGCGTCAGCCCGCCTGCTCGCAACCCGTCGGGCCGCACTCTTCCCCAGCCTGTCCTCACCACCGCCCGATACCGCGAGATAGATGCCGGCAAAAATCCCGGCTCCGGCCAGGAGAAAGCGCAGCGTCGGCGCCTCACCCTTGTGGAGGAACGACAGCGTCGCGGCGATGGGCGCCTGCAGGTAGATGAACAGCGCCACCATCGACGACTCCACGTACTGCAACGCGTAGTAGTTGAGGAAGTAGGCGAGAGCCGTGGCGCAGACGATGATATAAGCCGCGAGCCACCAGAAGCTCCCGGGCAGCGCCGCGAAACTCACCTGCGCGAGCGGCTGCGCCCCGATCATCGTGATCCCCACCGCCCCGAAGCCGAGGAGCCAGGAAGTGGCGGCGAGCGGATGGGTGCGCCGCAGCAAGTTCCGCGACAGCACCAGGAACACGGAGAAGGAACAAGCGTTGCCCAGGGTGAGCAGATCGCCCCGGACCCAGGTCTCTTCGAAGCGGAAGTTCTCGATCCGGAGCAGCAGTAGAACGCTGGCACAGGCCACGACGATGGCGGCCAGCCGCCGAGCGGTGCGGCGCTCCCGGCCGAGGAGGATGGCGAAGGCGAGGGTGGCGACCGGGATGACGCTGTTGATGATGGCCGAGTGCGAGGGCGAGGTGCGCGACAGGCCTTCCACGAACAGTACCTGATTGAGCACCACGCCGAGCACGGCGTAGAGGGCGAGACGACCCACGTCGCCCCGGCTGTTCGGCAGACGGCGCAGGAAGAGCAGATTGTAGAGGGCAAGGAGGCCGGCGCCTCCGAGAATGCGGATCGCGGCCCAAGCCCGCGGCGGCATCATCTCGAGCACGAGCTTGGAGGCGAAGTAGTGCACGCCGAAGATGATCTGGACCAGGACCAGCGCCCCGTAGACTTTCAGCCGCGGCACGCGGCCCTCGCACGTCTGGCCATCCGGCACCTCGTCCCTGGTCTTCTCGGTGCAGATCCCCGTGGAGTCACCGCGCACGGGCTCCTCGCGGCAAGCAGAAAGAGAGAGCAGTGTCCGCCGGCCGGCACGCTTCGTCAAGACGACCCCGGCGGCAGGTCGAGTCGGGAGAGCGGAATGGGTGCGGAGCCTTTAGGAGCCCAAATCGTCCTGGTGGAGGTCGAGCTGCAGGCCGAAGACCCACACCGAGCGATCGATGCGGGAGTAGTCGAAATCCTGGTCGCGGGTGTAACCGGCATGGAACCAGCGCCAGCGGCCGCGCACGCTCCAGTTGAGAACGCCGTCGGTGCGCGGCAGAAGCATGGTTTCGAAGAAGGCGTCCCGGCGGGCGAACCGGTGCGAGAGCATGAAGGCGACCCCTGCCCCGGGCCGGGGATCGAGGATGGCGCGGAAAGCGGCGAAGGAGTAGTCGCTCGTGTACATCTCGGCGCCGACCGAGGGGATGAAGAGCACGTTGGCATCCTCGGGGTGGTCGGGCCACTGCAAGCGCAGCGCCGCGGTGCCGACGACGCGTCGCAGTGGCTGCGCGGTGGCGAACTCGAAGGCCGTGTCGTCCACGGCGCCGCCCTGACGCCGGCGGACGAAGGGTGTGTAGCTCGCGCGCCGCCGATCGCGCCAGGTACCCCCCACTTCGAGACCGCGCGCGAAGGTGCCCACATCGAGGACGGTGTACATCGGTCCTCGCGCGGCGAACACGATCGGGTCGACATAATCGGCCCGGCGGCCTGGCGGACTGTCGGCGTCACTCACCCACTCGGTGAAGAGCGCCACGCGATCCACCGCCTGGGCGTGGCACACCGGGGCGGTACCGAGGCTGATGCCGAGCGCGGCGATCACGCCCCGCAGGGCAGCGCCTAGCGCGCCCCACGCTCCTTGGAATGTCTGTTGCTGCATGCCGGCGCTTCCGTGCATGCCCCGTGCCCGCGCGGCCTCCGTCCACTCGCCGGGCGCCTGGAGTCTTCAGGCGAGGATACGGAGCGCCGACGGGACCAGGCGGAGCGTGCAGCGGCTCTCTCGCGCCAGCAGCTCGCAGTCCACGTGCATCGGCACGGGATGCTCGAGGGATTCCACTTCCAAGGGTTCGCGGCTCTGGAAGGAATGGACGAGGGGGTGGCGCAGGTGCGTCCGCGCCAGCACCTGCTGGCCGATGCGCAGCAGCTCGAGCAGATCCCGCGTGTCCACCACGACCACGTCCAGGAGGCCGTCGTCGGGCCGGGCGTTCCGCATGAAGGGGAAGAGGCGGGAGCCGTAATCGCGCACGTTGCCCACGGCGACGAAGTAGCCGTACAACTCCAACCGGCGCCCCTCGGGATCGGTGCCGCGCACACGCATCCGCGGCAATTCGTAGGGCCGGAAGCGCCGCTCCGCCGGGTTCCAACCGAAGAGGGTACGCAACCCGGAGAACACGTAAGCCCATTCTTTGAGCAAGCGCTTGTCGCGTTCGGGAACGTTCTCGATGAGATCGGCATCGAAGCCGAAGCCGGCGAAGCAGGCGAAGGCCGTGTCGTCGAGGAAACCCACATCGAGCGGACGCTCACGCGCCCAGTACAGCTGGCGGAAACAGGCATGCAGGAAGTCGGGGAACGGTCCTACTTGCAGACCGAAGGTCTTGGCGAGCACGTTGGCGGTGCCCTTCGGCAGCACCGAAAGCTTGGGCCGTTTTTCCTCGGGGAGTGCGAGGAGGCCGGCGACGCTGTCCCGGACGCCGCCGTCCCCGGAGCAGACGACGATGAGAGTGGCGCCTTCTGCGGCAGCGCGCTGCGCCAGCTCCGCGGCGTGGCCCGGACGTTCGGTGCTCAGCAGCCGCACGTCGTAACCCAAGAAGTTGTAGAGCTGCCGCGCCCACTCGGCGTACGCCGCGTACGTGCCGCCACCGGACCTCGGGTTGTCGATGAAGACGATGCGCTCGTCCCGAGGCAAGCGCGGCCGGAGCCCAGCCGGCAGGCGTTCGAGACGGTCGCGCAACGCCCGTTCGAGTCGAGCCTCCAGGAACACCTCCGACTGGAGCAGACGGGACCCAGCAGCGCGGAGGGAAGGCGGCTCAGTGCGCGTTGGCAGCGGGCTGGGCGGTCTCCGCGGGCGCGGCGGATCCCGCGCCAGAATCCGCCGGCAACGACGAGGACTGCTGCGAACCCGGTGGCGCTCCCGGCGCCGGGGACGTCGCCGCCTCCGGGAGGGTGCCGGCGAAATAGGCGATCCCGGCATGGGTGGCGTCGCGGTGGAAGCGCGAGCGGAACTCGGGCTGCACGAGGGAGCGGGGCACCATGAGGATCTCCGCCAGGCGATCCGGATCCTGCGCTTGCAGGCGTTCCATCGCCGACCGCGCCGTGTACGGACTGTCCGCTGCGAAGTGCACGACCACGGGAGTGCCATTGGGACGCACGCCCTTGACGATGACATCCGTCGGATGTTGCGCCGGTCCCTCGAAGACGAGGTCGACGACGCGCACGGAATCCCAGGGTTCCTGGGCGAGCACCGCCACGTCCTTGGCGACGCGTTCTGCTGGAGTCGTCTTCGGTCCGAACCAAATCAACGCCGCGACGGCCAGTCCGACCACGAGCCCGGCCAGGTAATACGGACGCCGATCGAAGAGCATCGTTCCCCTCTCCTGCGCGTGGTGCCGCTACGCACCCTGCCGCGGCTCCAACCTGCAGGCCGAATCCTAGTGCACCACGGCACCCGGGGCAAGTACCGGGTCAGGACTCCCGACGCCGGCGCTTGGCACGGAACTGGATGCCCTCGGCGCGGACCAACGGGTGCGACGGAAGGTGGCTGATGTCGGAGCTTCTCGTTTCGGCGACGGAACATCAGACGCGCTTGTGCCAGAACCTGCACGACCTGCCGCTGGGGCGGGCGTCGTGGAGCCGTCTGCACAAGCAGAGCGAGACGCGCAGCATCTTCCTCACCTGGGATTGGCTCTCCACCTGGTGGGAGTGCTATGGCGCCGACGCCGAGTTGTACACGTTCGCCGTGCTGCGCAACGATGAACTGGTGGGGATCGCGCCTCTGCAGCTCCGCCGTGACGACGGCCTCCGGGTGGTGGAGTTCCTCGGCACCGGCTTGTCGGATTACGCCGACGTCATCGCCGCCGCCGAAAACAAACCCTGGGTGATCGCCACGATCTTCGAGGCGCTCGTGCGCCGCCGCGATCGCTGGGACGTCCTGCGGCTGCAGAACATCCCGTCGGCGAGCGCCACCATGCCGCTCCTGGAGCAACAAGCGCAACCGGAAGGCTGGGTGGTGCGCAAGCAGAGCGCCGGCGCCTGCCCGGCGCTGTCCTTGGAAAAGAGCCGTACCTTCGCCGAAACCTGCGCCCGCAAGCGCAGCCTGGTACGCCACACCCGCTACTTCGAGCACTTGGCCCCCCTGGCCTTCTCGCACGTGCTCGACAGCGACGAGGTCGCCGACCTGCTACCCCACTTCTTCGAGCAGCACCGGGACCGGCGCTTCATGGCGGGCGACCGCAGCCTCTTCGACGACATGCGCAACCGGCGCTTCTTCGAGCGCGTCTCCCAGACACTCCTCGAATCGGGATGGCTGCGCTTCTCGGCCCTGCGCTGGCGCGATGAGCTCCTCGCTTTCCACTTCGGCTTCCTCTACGACCGCGTCTTCACCTGGTACATGCCGAGCTTCAACGTCGACTACGCCCGCTATTCGCCGGGCGAGGTGATGCTGAAGCGGCTGCTCGAGGACGCCCTCGCCGCCGACGCGCGGGAGTTCGACTTCGCCCTGGGGCAGACGGCGCACAAGGAGCGCTTCGCCAACGTCAAGCGCGAGAACGTGTCGCTGGAGATCGTGCAGCCCCGGGCCCACGAGGTCGTGCGTCCGGGCCCGCCCGGCGAGACCACAGCGGCGGCGAAGGCACGCCAGCGCCGCGCGCGCTGGGGACGCACGCACCGGTTCCTCTGGCGGGCGCAGCCCTTGCCCCCGGTGCCCTCGGAATTCCGCGTGCAGTGGGCGCGCTATTCGCAGATCAAGGCCATGGTGCGCCAGGAGGGCGTGAAGTCGGACATGCTGATCGCGGCGCTGGCGCGGATGCGCCACGGGGAGCGCGCCGTCGTCGCCCTCTGGCAAGAGCGTCCCATCGCGCTTCTCTGGCTGGTGCGCGATCCCGAGCACGAGCTCGCGGCCCAGGGTTTCGATGTCTCCCTGCCCCAGGGCGCCGCCTTCACCAGCGATTCCAGCCTGGCCTCGGATCTGCAAGGATCGCCGCGGCGCGAAACCCTCATGCCGGCGTTGCAGACCTTCCTGGCCGCCGAGGGCGTCTCCTCGCTCTACGGCGTCACCTTCCCGGGCGGCCCGGTGCCGCTCCCCGAGCGCTGCGGCGGCACCGTCGAGCCAGTGGCCCGGCGCACCACGGTGGGTCTCCTCCTCGGCCGCTTCTCCTACCAGAAGAGCAACCTGCCCAAAGCGGACTGATCAACGATACATGGCTTTCACGCCACCCCAGGTCGTAGGCAAAACCGGAGTGACACAGTAATCCTTGGGGACGGGCCCGGTGCGTGTGCCATGGGCGCGTAAGGTCGTGCACAGCTCATAACCACAACCCCAAAAGGCCTCGTATACCTCCACGGAGTCGAACGAATCTCCATTTCGTGTAACGTCGAACGTCACGCTGTAGCCACTACAGCATTCGTCGCCGCAATCCATGGAGCCGCAGTGGAGATGGAGAGTCGTTGCCGTCGCTGTCCCTGTGCAGGTTACGTCAGGATAGAAATCCCGGCCCGCGCAGATCCAGTACTCGGATGACAAAGCGCTGGCGCCGTCAGGATAAAAGCAGTTGTCGGTCGAGTCTACTGTTACCCAAATTCCCTCCCATTCCGGAGGCACGGGAACAGATGTGAGCAGCGTCTTGAAGACGGCTCGAGTGTCGTCCGCTGGCCCTGCATGGGCCCATCCGGTAGCGAGAAGCAGGACGCAGAGAATGGACAGTCGTAGGCAAGATTTCATGGCGTTCCTCCCATTGCGCGCGGAGGGCTCTAAACGCCTTTGGGCTGGTACTCACGGAGTCGGGGTCAGTCCATCCAGCCCCCGAGCCCATGTCGCACCTTGAGGCCCAGCTTGCCCAGGGCCCTCAGCGACTCCCCGTCAACACAAGTACCGACTGGGGAGCGAAAGGTTGGTGGCTCCAGGTGGCCGTCTGAGCTGATGCGACGCAGGCCGTTGCCTCGAGCCGCGTTCGAGCTGTCGGAAGCAATTCTTGACGATGCGAAGCATTGGACGTATTGTTGTCGCTCACAATCCCCTGATCCTGCAGGAAGGGGCCATCGATGCGCGCGAACCTGGTTTCTAGGCTGGGAGTCGCGACCGTCATTTTGCTCGCGCTCCACTACTCTTCCCTGACTACCGCCGCGGAAAGATCGACCGCCACCCTTCTTCCCGACGTCGAGGCACGTGCCGCTCGCCCTTGGGCCGGCAATGTCCGCTTCGAGCGCACGGCGCTCACTCGCATTCCCCACGGCGGAATGCTTCACCCGTTGTCGAACCTGAGGAGTGCCCGTATCGCCTCCGGGCCCTTAGCGTCCCCTCCGCTCACCAGCAACCCGATCGATGGCGAGTGGTCTCTGCTCGCCGGTTCGGGCCAGGGCGGCGCGGCCGGTCCGGCACGCATCGGACACAGCGCGATCTACGATCCGAATCGGGATCGCATGGTGATCTTCGGCGGTTTCACCAACGACACCTGGGTTCTCGACCTGACCGTTCCCCAGGCAGCTTGGGAGCCACTCACCACCCAGGGCACTCCGCCGTTGAGCCGCGCGTTCCACACCGCCGTGTACGACGCCAACAGCGATCGCATGGTCGTGTACGCCGGCTACAGCTGGGACTTGCTGAGTGACGTGTGGGAACTCGATTTCACCACCGCGCCGCCCACGTGGAGCCAGCTCCAACCCGCCGGATCGACTCCGGTGGCGCGCGCCGGCCACACGGCGATCTACGACTCCGATCGAGATCGGATGATCGTCTTCGCTGGCTACGACGGCCTTTCCGGCCCGACGGAGCGCCGCAAGGACGTCTGGTCTCTCTCCCTCGGCGGGAATCCCGAGTGGACCGAGCTCACGCCGGCAGTGGATGGTCCGACCGCACGCTCCAGCCATGAGGCGGTCTACGACGATTTGCGCCAGGCCATGGTGGTCTTCGGCGGTACCGATACGGACTTTCGGAACGACGTCTGGGCCCTTTCGCTCGGCGGAATCCCGGAGTGGACCCCGATCGCCGCGGCCGGGTTGTTGCCGGCAGCGCGCGAAGAGCACTCGATGATCTACGACGCCGGGAACGATCGACTGATCATCTACGGTGGCTACGACGCCACGTTCTTGTACGGCGACACGTGGACGCTGTTGCTGGCCAACCCGCCGCTTTGGACCGAGCTCGAGCCGACCGGCTTTGGACCCGGTCCGCGCTGGGGACACACCGCCGTCTACGATGACGATGGGGCTCGAGCCATCCTGTTCGGCGGCGGCACGAACTACCGCCTGCCTACCGGTACATTCGTCCTCAGCTTGAGCGGTCCCCCATCCTGGAGCCATCCTCTCGTCGGTCCCGGTCCCGGACCGGTGCGTCACACCTTCGCTTCCGCCTACGATTCACACCGGCACCGTATGGTGCTGTTCGGCGGCAGCAACGTGGCATCCTATCTCAACAGCTCCTGGACCATCACGCTCGACGATCACCCGGTGTGGAGCCAGCTCACGACCGCCGGCACCCCGCCGGCCCCCCGGCGCCTGGTGGAGGGAATCTACGATCCCGAGGGCGATCGGATAATCGTCTTCGGAGGCTGGGACGATCGGCTCTTTGGCGATCTCTGGCAGCTCTCTTTCGCAACCAACCCGCCGACCTGGAGCGTGCTCGTCACCACCGGTGGCCCTCCCGCCGCCCGAGCGGGGCACGGTGTGATCTACGATCCGCGCGGCCACCGCATGATCCTGTTCGCCGGTTGGGACGGCGTTTCGGAGAATTACCGCCGCAATGATCTGTGGGCGCTCAACCTCGACCCGGCGGTTCCCGAATGGGAGCAACTCGCGCCGGTCGGCACGCCGCCGAGCCCCCGGGGCAGCCATTCGTTGGTCTATGACAGCGACCGCCACCGCATGCTGGTCTTCGGCGGAAGCGCGTACACGTTCCTCAACGAAGTCTGGGCACTGTCGCTGGACGATCTCACTTGGGTCCAACTGGCACCCTTCGGCACCCCACCCTCGCCTCGGGAGGAGCAATCGGCGATCTACGACCCAGTGCGGGAGCGATTGGTCATCTTCGGCGGCTACGACAATCTGTACTTCTACGGCAGTCAGGACCTCTGGGAGTTGACGCTGCGCGGCCAGCCGCAGTGGCGACAGCTGACCCCCGACGGTCCGACGCCGATCTATCGTTGGGGACACGCAGCCGTCTACGACCGCGAGCGCGATCGAATGGTGATGCACGGCGGGCTCGGCCCCGGCCTGGACGAGACCTGGGCGCTCACCTGGTCCCATCCGGAGACGGCGGTGCCGGCGCTGACCAACGTAGAAGTCTTGCTCGGTGAGGTGCGCTTGACCTGGAGCCTGTTCGGAGGCGCGTTCCTGCACGCCAACGTCTACCGCTCCTTGGATGGCAGCGCGTGGGCATGGGCGGGCAGCGCTTCCCTGGGTTCCGACGGCCAGGCACAGTACGAGGATCACAACGTGCAGGCCGGGCTGCGGTACGCCTATCGCGCCAGCGTGATGGCGGGCAGCACGGAGCGCTACTCCGAGGTCACGTGGGTGGACATCCCCGGTGCCACCGACATGAGCGCCTACCCGCTTGCGTTCAGGCTCGACGCCGTGCACCCCAACCCCGTGGTGCGCGAGATGTCTCTGTCGTTTTCGCTTCCCGACCAGGTGCAGGGGGCGATCGAGATTCTCGACACCGCAGGACGCCGGGTGTGGAGTCGCCCGCTGTCCGCCTTCGGCCCCGGACAGCACACCGTGCGACTCGGACGAGAAGCGAAGCTTCCTTCTGGCGTTTACCTGGTCAAGCTCAGCCAGGGCGCCAGGAGCCAATCCCGCAAGGTCTGCGTGATCGGACAGTGATGCAGGTCTGCCGACGAAGGGTGCGGGGTTCCCAAGAAACCCCGCGCCGACTCAGCGCTGGCCGATGTCTTCGCTCAGAATCGGCTTGAGGTCGAGGATCGGCGTCCCATCGAGCGCCTCGAGATGGCGCACCCGCACTCGCCGCCCCTCGATGGCGGTGATCTCCACTCGGTGCAAACCGATGGGATTCGGCCGCTGCGGCGACCGGGTGCTGAAGACGCCCTCCTCCTCCCTCGACGTGTCCCCACGCGGGCGGACGCTCAACACGTCACGACGCGCGCGATCGAGCCAGGTGAAGACGAGGACCTCGTCGCCGGGCCGGAGATTGCGTAGCCCAGCCAGCACTTCCGCCTCGAAGACGAGCCAGGCCGCAGGCGCGCCTTCGTCGGCTTGCCGCGGGGCCGATTCGAGGTCCGTGAGCGGCGACTCGACCCGCCCGATCGCCTTCACTTCGTATTTCGCCACGAGCTCTCCTCACCGCTCCTTCCCATGCTGGTCTCCATGGGAGACTGGCTCCGATGCCGCCTAATGTCCCGTGGTCAAGGAATCCACCAACCGTAGGTATTCGGCCAAGGGCGGCAACCCCATCTGGCGACGCCGCTCGTCCACGTGCGCCGAGTCGGCGATCGAGTCCAGCACCCAGCGTCCTTCCCTGAGGGAGAGCTGGGTACCGTAAATCTGGGGATGCCCGGTCTTCACGGCGACTCGATCGGTGAGCATCGCCACAGCGGCGCCTTCGAGATCACCCCGGCGGTACGCTTCTTCGATGGCCGGAAGCATCGAACGCATGAACGCCGTGTCCTGCACTGCATGCTGGACGATCAGGAAGGCAGCCTCGACCGCCTCCCGCCCCACCTGTGCCGAGGTCGGCCACCCCCAGCGGGCCACGTAATTCTTGAGCCAGGCGGTATTCATGGAATCGGTATGCATCATCGCCCGCGCCTGGATCGTGTCCACCGACCCTCCCACGCCGAAACCCTCGCGCACGGCCTGATCCGCTCGGCCCCGAGCCTCGAGCTCCCTGCGAGCCTCGGCCAAGATTGCGGGTGACGGCTGCTTCGCCGCCGGCTCGCACCCCAGGATCGCCATCAGGACGATGACATTGCAGATGCCTCCATGGGGACTCATGCTCGCCGTCTCCACTCGCGATCCGTGGCCACTTCCTGAGACTTCGTAGCCACTGCATAGACGACATTCGCCTCGACAGCCTGGTTTCCGGCGGCACGGATGAACGCGATCGTGTCCCCTCGAACCTTCGCGCGAGCCTCGGCATCCAGCTGCTCGATCGTGCCACGGTATCCCGTCCCGAGAACCATGGGCCACCAGTCCTCCGCGGAGCGGAGAGCATGCGAGCCTTCTTCAGCGACGACGTCCAGCCTTTCTGCATCGGTTGCGGCGACGCCGAGCACGAATCCTTCCGGACCCACCTGCTCCGCCGCGGGTATCGCCGAGGCTCCCGTCCCACAGCAAACGTCCAGCACTCGCGCGCCAGGCTGCAGGTCGAGCCTCTCCACCGTGCGACGGCCAAAACGATCCCAGAACGAATTCACCGCATCGTCGTACGAATCCGCCGCGGCGTTGTAGGCGAAGGCTGCCTTGGCGCTTGCCTCGTCCGGCGTCGTCATCGGTTCGCTCCCGCCTGCGCGAACGTAGATCCTCCTGGTGCGGCGCTCAGGAGAGCAAGGCTGCGGCAGCCTCGTTGCGTACCGCGGCACCGCGGGTGCGGAGCAAGAGCAGTGCTGCGGTCGTGCAGACGAGGAAGACGACGCAGGACACTGCGACATACACCGGCAGGAAGCCCTTCTCCCCATGCAGCGCCGCTACGCCGTACACCGCCATCGAGCCGACGCCGAAGTTGAGGGCGAACTTGATGCCGTAGCTGGTGCTGCGCCAGCGCTCCGGTGTGAAGCGCGCCACCAGACTGTTCTCGATCGGCTGCATTCCCAGGGCGAAGAAGATGTAGGTGCCTGCCGCCAGCACCAGGCCCCACTCGGAGAGGAAACCCATGGCGAAGACGAAGGGCAGGCTCGCGGCGTGGAAACAGAGATAGAGCTTGCGCAGGTCGTGCCGGTCCGCCAGGTGACCGCCCAGGAGCTGGCCGGCGATGCCGACGGCGTACACCGCGGAGGCGATGAGTGTCGCCGCCAGGTTGGCCGAGCCCTGCAGGTGCGTCCAGTGCACGCGTTGCAGGAAGTTGGAGAGGAAGGTGGTTTCTTCCTGGAATGTGGCCGGCAACACCAAGGCGACACCGCGGTAAGCGAAGCCTGCGAGCAGCATGGCGACGCAGAGAACCGCGAAGGAGCCGAGCGGGCTCTCGCCGCTGCTCGAGTGTGCCGGGGCGTTCACCGCACGCCGTGCTGGCCCGCCGCCTGCTCGGTGCTCCTCGATGGGGATGGCGAGGGTGATCAATCCGCCGGCGAGGCCAAGGAGACCGAGGCAGAGATAGGCGCCGCGCCAGCCGACCGCGTAGCCGAGGAGGCCGGCGATGAAGGGGGCCATGGCGCTGCCCAAGTTGCCGTAGACGCCGTTCACGCCGAGGGCGCGGCCGCGCTGGCGGACGCCGCGGGAGAGCAACGCCATCCCCGCCGGGTGATAGCCGCTGATGCAGACGCCGACGAGTGCCAGCGCCGCGGCGAACTGGCCCGGCGTGCCGGCGCGGGAGACGAGCAGGCAACCCAGGCCAGCGCCGAGGAGCGTGACGAGAAGCACCGATTTCGCCTTCCAGTGGTCGGCGAGGAGTCCCATGGGCAAGGCTCCGAGACCGAAGAAGAGATACATCAGGAACGACAGCCGCAGCACTTCGGCCAGCGACAAACCGAGATCGTCGCGCACGGTGAGGGCGAGCGCCGGGAAAGAGAGCTCATACAGATGGGTGAGGAAGTGCGCCAGGCCGGTGACGCCCAGGATGCGCTTCTCGTCGCGCTCGTACTCCATGCCGTCTAGACCGCGAAGCCGTAGAAGCTGGGGTCGCCCAGAGGCGGCAGCGCTTGCCGTGGCAGGAGCACGGTGCGCGCCGACCAGAGATCGGTGAAGATGCGGTACTGCAGCGTCTGGTCGAGGTATTCGACCCCCGGTGATCCGCCCGTCCCCTGCCGGCGGCCGATGATGCGCTCCACCATGCGGACGTGCCGCGTGCGCCAGAGCACCAGCAGCTCTTCCAGCTCGACGACGGTATCCACCAGCAGGCGCGGCCAGGCGAGGAGAGGCAAGTCGCGGTAGGACTCGATGAAGAGGATGCCGGCGCGGATGCGCTGCACCCGGGCCCGTGCCTCGGGACTCGCCTCTTCGGCGAGGACGAAGGCCGCCGCCCGCTGTAGATCGGCCGCGGCACGCCGGCGCAGTGCCGCAGCGTCACCGGCACCATTTCGCATCAAAGCGTCGGTCTGCTCTTTCTGCAAAGTGGCGTAGGCCTCGAGGTAGGCGCGGAGGAATCCTTCCACCACCGCGGCATCGCCGGCATCGTCGGGGGAGGAGCCCTGGATGGGGGTGCGGTGCAGCCAGTCGTGCAAGGCGGCGCGCAGCGTCTTCTCTCCCCGCGCTGCTTCCAAGCGTCCCCACGCCATGGTTCCCGTGGGCGAGTGGGCGGCGGCGGTTCGGATGTGGTCCAGAGGATCGGTGCCGCCGATGCGGACGCGCTGCTCGTCCTCCAGTCCGAGCAACAGCTCCAGCTCGCGCAGCTGGAAGGATTGGAACCCACTCGACGGCACGAGCTTGTCACGGAAGCCGAGAAAGTCCTGCGGCGTCAACGTCTCCATGAGGCGGAATTGCTCCGCCGCCAGGCGCAAGATCTCGTTCACCCGCCGCAGGTGGTGCACCACTTGCGGGACGGTTTCCTCCGCGACCCGCGGCGCCGCCAGCCAGTCCCGGGCCTGGCGCAGCTCGCGCAATGCGAGCTTGAACCAGAGCTCGTACACCTGATGCACGATGATGAAGTGCAGCTCGTCCGGCGCCAGCCGCCCCTCTTCGCTTTCGAAACCGCTCTGCAAGGAGAGCAAGTGCTCGAGCTTGAGATAGTCCCAGTAGGTCGGTAGCACGGGAGGGGGCATGGGCTCTCCTGGAACGGTGGAGGTCCGAGTATTGCAGATCGCCTCCGGAGCCGCTAGAAACGGTTGACCGGGCCAGCACCATCCTTTAGAAGGAAGCATCACCGCGGAGGAAGTGTCGAATGCCTTCTCTCGCACCCGCCTTCAGCCTCGCCGGGCGCTCGGCGCTCGTCTGCGGTGCCAGTGCCGGCATCGGCCGGGCCACGGCACTGGCATGTGCCGGCCTGGGCGCCGGCATTACCGTGTTGGCGCGAGACGGAGCCAAGCTCGAAGCCCTGCTTCCCGAGCTACGCGCCGCCGGAGCCGCCAGCGCGACCTCGCTGGTGGCCGATCTGGAAAACATCGAGGGCTTCGAACGCGTCGTCGGCGATTGGCTGCAGCAAGCCGCTCCCGTCCACATCCTCGTGCACAACACGGGCGGACCGCCGGCGGGCAAGCTCGTCGAAGCGGACACGGCGGCTCTCCTCGCCGCCTTCCGGCGCCACGTGCTCTCGGCCCATCGACTGGTGCAGCTCCTGCTGCCAGGGATGCGGGAAGCAGGCTACGGGCGCATCGTCAACGTCCTCTCCACCTCGGTGCGCGAGCCCATCGATCTCCTCGGCGTCAGCAACACCATCCGCGCCGCCATGGCTTCCTGGGCCAAGTCGCTCTCTCGGGAGCTGCCGCCGGGCGTCACCATCAACAATGTGCTGCCGGGATACACGGCCACGGAGCGCCTGGCGGAGCTGGCACGCAGCACCGCCGCACGCACCGGCCGCAGTATCGAGGCGATCGAAGCGGAGTGGCGCGAGATGGCGCCGGAGAAACGTCTGGGTCGCCCCGAGGAGATCGCCGCCGCCATTGCCTTCCTCGTCTCCCCGGCGGCATCCTTCGTACGCGGTACGAGCCTGCCCGTGGACGGCGGGCGACTGCGGAGCATCTAGAGCCGATGGACTTCGACATCTTCTTCTCCATCAGCCAGACCCCGGTCGAGGACGTCCTCCCCAACGAGGCGGAGATGTTTCGCAATTTCTTCGCCCAGGTAGAGGCGGCAGACGCCCTCGGCTTCGGCACCGCCTGGATCGCCGAGTCGCATCTCTCCAGCGAAGTGCAGAAACGCCACCGCGAACCGGTGATCCCGCACTGGCGCGGCGAGGTGGGTCTCAACGTCGATTTCCTGCAGCTGGCCCAGCAGATCTTCCGGCGCACCCGCCGCATCGAGGCCGGCAGCGCGGTGATGAACATCCTGTGCAACGGCGGTCCGGTGGCGGCGGCGGAGCGCATCGCCGCCTTCTGCAGCCTGCACGGCCTGGACCCGGCGGAGCGCCGCCGCATCCACGTGGGCTTCGCCGCCGGACGCTTCGACTTCATGAACCGGGCCTACGGCATCCTGCCGCGTGACGCCATCGAGGCCGCAGCCTGGCCCGCGGTGAAAGGCAAGATCTTCGCCGAAGCGGCGACGATCTTCCTGCGCCTCTTGCGCGGGGACATCCTCTCGAGCAGCGACCTGCCCGAGCCCTCGCTCTCCCGCGCCGATTTTCGCTCCGAGGCGGAGTGGGAAAAGGTGCTGTCGCTGGCCGCGCCCGGCGGAGGGCGGAAGGAATCGCTCCCGCTGCAGCGGCGCTTCGTCTTCGAGCCGCTCAAGATCGTGCCGCAGGAGTGGCGGCGCGAGCTCTGCGTTCCGGTGATCGGCTCCCACGACCCGCGCCTGCAAGAGGAGGTCAACCGCATCCTGCCGGTGCAGGTGTTCAACCTCTCCATCACCCGCCCTGAGGTGATCGAGGACACCCACCGGAGGTTGGGGCAGGCGTATCATCCAGACGGGGGGCCGTGGCGGCGCGGGTACATGCCGAGGACCCTCATGGTTTTCTTGAACGAACAGCCGCAACTGTCGCCGGAGGAACGCCGTGCCGCCGCGCGAGCCGAGGCCCGCACCGCCTTGGCCGCCTACTGGACCGCCCTCGAAGGCACCCTCGATCCGACGAAGGTGGAGGTAGCGGCGGACAATGCCGTGGTGGGTAATGCCGACGACGTGGTGGAGCAGATCCTCGCCCGCTTCCACCCCGAGGATCGTCTCATGCTGTGGTTCGACTTCTTCAACCATGACAGCCCTCGCGTCGTCGCCAACATGGAAGCTTTCATGACACGCGTGGCGCCGCGCGTGAGCGACGCCATGAGCCGCAGAGCCGCGGGAGAACGGCATTGAAGGCAGCAAGCAAGCGACGCGCCCGCGGCGGCGCCGCGGGGAAGCGCAGAACCCACCGTGGGTCCGCGGCAAAGACGAAACGGTCTCGCCCCGCAATCGACGGCGATTCCTCGACCCGTTCGCTGCAGCTCCATCTCCCGGGTCACGGCCGGCCGGGGGAGGCCATGTACCCGCGCTCGCCTCTCGGCGAGCGCGATGCCGGGATCCCCACGGGGCGCGACGTCGAGTGGGAGCCGCTCCTCGACTACCGGCGCCACGGGGTGAGCGAGACCACCATCCATGGCGCCGTGGCCTGGGCGAGCGGCAAGCGGATCGTGCATTCCTTCGGCGGCAACGTGCTCTGCTACGGCCGCAGCATGATGAAACCGCTGCTCATGAAAGCGCTGGCAGCGGCGCTGGCGCCGGACACCACCTGGACGCAGAAGGCGATCGCGGTGAGCAGCCACAACGGCACGGCGGAGCACGTGGCCGCTGCACAGTCGCTCCTCCCGGAGGACGAGTGGGGCCTCATGCAGACGCCCCTCGACGTGCCGCTGTTGCAGTTCGGCCGGCAGGTGCGGCGGCCGCGCCGCTGGTACAACACCTGCTCCGGCGAGCACGCCGCCATCCTGCGCGCCTGCCGGCTCTTGGGCTGGAACCGCGCCGGCTACACCCTGCCGCAGCATCCACTCTTCCAGGCCTACGTGCAGACACTCCGGCGTTTCCTCGGCCGCGACTGGACGCCCCTCCGGGTGGCCCGTGACGGCTGCGGCCTGCCCACGGTCTCCAACACCGTGAGCGAGCTCGCCATTCTCTTCGCCGGCCTGGCTTCGACGCACGAGGAAGATTGGATCTGGGAAGCGATGGTGCGCCATCCCGACCTGATCGGTGGCTTCAATCGTCTCGACAGCACAATCCTGAAAGCGGGCGAAGGACACGTCATCGCCAAGGAAGGTGCCGATGGGCTTCTCGGTCTCTCCATCGCGCACCAGGAGTTCCCGCACGGGCTCGGCATCGTGATCAAGGTGGCCCACGGCTGGGACCCGCAAGCCATGTGGTACGTGGCGCGGGCGGTCCTCGGTGTTCTCGGCCTGGAGCTGCGCAATCCCTATCCGCTGCGACGGCAGAAAGCCTTCGTCGTCCCCGGCGTCGTCCCGCCAGAGCGCCTGCCCCGGTTGCAGCAAGTGGCCACCTGGGATGACTGGGACCCGGACCGCGACCGCTATTACTACGACTGGCAGCAATACGGCGATGGCGGCGACCCATGAGCACCACGGCGGGTCGGAGCGTGCGCACCCTGCAGCACTTCGTCGGCGGGCGCTTCGTCCCGGCGTCGAAGGGCGCGTCTCTCGACGATGTGAATCCGGCGACGGGCGAGGTCATCGCGCGGCTCCCTCGCGGCGACGCCGCGGACGTCGAGACCGCGGTGGCCGCTGCCCGCAGCGCCGCCTCGGGTTGGGCCTCGACGCCCGTGGCGCAGCGGGCCGCGTTGCTGGAGGCGGTGGCGGACCGCATCGCCGCCCGACAGGGCGAGCTGGCGACGCTCGAGGCCGAGGATACGGGGAAGCCGCTGCAGCTCGCCCGCAGCGTCGACATCCCGCGCGCCATCGCCAACTTCCGCTTCTTCGCCGGCGCCGTGCGTCACGACGAGACCCCTTTCCACGCCATGGAGGGCGCCCTCAACTACACCCTCCGCCGGCCCCTTGGTGTGGTGGGATTGATCACGCCGTGGAACCTGCCGCTCTATCTCCTCACCTGGAAAGCGGCGCCGGCCCTCGCCATGGGGAACGTGGTCGTGGCCAAGCCGAGCGAGCTCACGCCGCTCACGGCGCAAGCACTCGCCGAGATCTTCGCCGAGGTGGGAGCACCGCCGGGAGTCTTCAACCTGGTGCACGGTCGCGGTGACGAAGCGGGCGAAGCCCTCACCTCCCACCCCGACGTGGCCGGCATTTCCTTCACCGGCGGCACGGCGACGGGAGCCCGGGTCGCCGCCGCTGCGGCGCCGCGCTTCAAGAAGCTGAGCCTGGAGCTCGGCGGCAAGAACCCGACGCTGGTCTTCGCCGACTGCGACTTCGACGCCGCCGTGCAAGGGACCGTCCGCGCCGGCTTCACCAACCAAGGGCAGGTGTGTCTGTGCGGCTCTCGCGTCCTCGTCGAAGCAGCGCTCTACGAGCGCTTCCTGAGCGCCCTGGTGCAGCGCGTCCGGGGCCTCCGCCTGGGCGATCCCATGGACCCGCGCACCGAGCTCGGCTCCCTGGTGTCGGCGGCGCATCGCGACAAGGTGGAAGGCTACCTGCGCCTCGCGCGTGAAGAAGGTGGTGAGGTCTTGGGCGGCGAGCGGCCTGTGCTCGGGCCGCCGCTCGACAGCGGTGCCTTCCTCGCCCCCGCCGTCGTCACCGGTCTCGCGCACACCTGCCGTTTCGTGCAGGAAGAGATTTTCGGCCCCGCCGTCAGCATCCATCCCTTCGCCGACGAGGACGAAGCCATCGCCCTGGCCAACGACGTGCGCTATGGTCTGGCCGCGTCGGTGTGGACCCGCGACCTGTCGCGGGCGCATCGGGTGAGCGCCCGCCTCGAGAGCGGCATGGTGTGGGTGAACACCTGGCTGCTGCGGGACCTGCGCGTGCCCTTCGGCGGCCTGAAGGCGAGCGGTGTGGGCCGCGAGGGTGGCCGCTGGTCGCTGGAGTTCTTCAGCGAGGCGCGCAACGTCTGCATCCGGCTGGACCCGAATCCCTGAGGGAACGCGGTTTTCCACGGAGAACAGTCAGTATGCCGAGCACACGGAAACGCGCGAGCCGACGCGATCGCCATCGCGCCTCGCAGGAGAAGCGGACGTCCCGGCGGAAGGAGCCCGGGGGCGGCACGATCGTCGCCGGCATCCTGGCGCCGCACCCGCCGCACCTGGTCTACGCGGAGAACCCGCCGCAGAACGAACCGCGCTCCGAAGGCGGTTGGGAGAACATCCGCTGGGG
The DNA here is from genome assembly GCA_035649275.1 of Candidatus Krumholzibacteriia bacterium. Lineage (NCBI taxonomy): Bacteria > Candidatus Krumholzibacteriota > Candidatus Krumholzibacteriia > Candidatus Krumholzibacteriia bacterium. The sequence continues at coordinate 24,900 of DASRJW010000024.1, read as the reverse complement.
CTATGAGAGGCTGCGGCAGCGGCTCGCCACGAAGGACTTCGACGTCCTGGTGGTGCACTCGCCGCACTGGCGCACCGTCGTGGGCCATCACTTCCTCGGCGTGCCGCACTTCGCCAGCCTGTCGGTGGATCCCGTCTTCCCCAACCTCTTCCGTTATCACTTCGACGTGCATGTGGACGTGGAGTTGGCCGAGGCCATCCGCGACGAGGCGCGCACCGCCGGTCTGGTGACCAAGATGATGCGGAACCCCGCCTTCCGTGTGGACTACGGCACCATCACCTCGTGCCACATGGTGCATCCCGGCTGGGATCTCCCCATCGTCGGGATCTCCTCCAACGCCGCTTTCTTCTATTACAGCAACGACGTGGGCCAGCAGCAGATGCTCAAGCTAGGGGAAGCCACGCGCCGCGCCATCGAGAAGAGCGGCCGGCGCGCCCTGCTGCTCGCTTCCAATTCCCTCAGCCACCGTCACTTCACGGTGGAGCCGCCGATCCCGGAGGACATGTCGCACGAACATCCCTACCACCACGGCCAGTACCTGTGGGACATGCGGGTGTTGGAGCACATGCGCCAGGGACGCACGCGGCAGCTCTTCGACGAGCTGCCGGACTTCATCGACCAGACCGAGAGCGAAGCGAATGCGGGCTGCCTGAGCTGGCTCCTCGCCGCCCTCGGCTTCCCCGATTATCCCGCGGAGGTGCACGGCTACGGCACGGTGATCGGCACGGGCAACGCCGTCGTCGAGTGGGACGCGGAGACCGCGGCGCTCGGTAAGCAGGCAGGGCGCGCCATGGGCCCGAGCGCGACTCCTTCGCTCCGCGCGGCGCGCGCCTTGGCCCTGCCGGCACCGACCGCTGCGGCGGCTGCGAAGCAGCGCAAAGCCTCGGCCCGACGGGAGCCTTCGCCGCTTCCTCCCGCGCCGACGCCGGCGACGAGCAGCGACGGCCGCCCGGGAGGCGCCGTCGCCGGCTACATCGTCCCCGGCCTGCCCCAACCGCTCCTCGTCCCCGAACGCTCGCCGGGGTGGCAGGCGCTCCGCCGCGCCTTCGAGTCGGTACGCGCCGAGATCGCCGCCCTCGACGCCGATCTCCTCCTCCTCTACAGCACCCAGTGGTTGAGCGTGATCGGCCATCAGATCCAGGCGCATCCGACGCCGGAGTGGGTGCACGTGGACCCCGAATGGCACGAGCTCGGCGCCATCCCCTATCGCTTCCGCATGGACAGCGCCTTCGCCGCGGCCTACGAGAAGTCGGCGCGGGAGCGGGGCCTGCACGCGCGCACCGTGGCCTATCACGGCTTCCCCATCGACACCGGGACGGTGGTGGCGCTCAAGCTGCTCGATCCGGAGAACCGCCTGCCGGCTTGCGTCGTCTCCTGCAACATGTACGCCGATCGGGCCGAGACCATCGTGCTCGGCAAGGCGGCGGCCGCGGCGCTCCGCACCAGCGGGCGGCGCGCCGTCTGCATCGCGGTCACGGCGCTCTCGAACCGCCTGTTCACCGAAGACATCGATCCGAAGAAGGACCGCATCTCCTCCCTCAAGGACGACGAGTGGAACCGTAAGCTGCTGGAGATTCTCGGCGAGGGGAGGATCGAGGACGTCTCCCAGCTGGCGCGCCAGTTCAGCTCCCAGGCCCATGCCGACCAGAAGCTGAAGGCGATCTGGTGGCTGGCGTCCGCACTCGGCCAGAACAACAACTACAAGGGCCATGTCTTCGAGTACCGGCCGCTCTGGGGCACGGGCGGCGCCGTGGTCGGCCTCTTGCCGACGGCGAACGCGGCCTCGAACCTGGAGTTCGACGAGGAAGACGTGGACGTCTATGCCGGCGAGCGCAACGTCCTCTCCGCCGGTCGCGCCAGCTCTCGCGCGGCTGTGGTCCGTACCGCCGCGCCGGGTCTCGAGACGGCGCCGGCTGCCGCCGGCGAGGGCATCGTCACCGAGGCCGCTCCGACTCCCGTCGGTGCGTTCCCGCACGCGCGCCGGGTCGGAGACCTCCTCTACCTCTCCGGGATCGGCCCGCGCCAAGCGGGCACGGACGCCATCCCCGGCGGCCCGGTGCGCGACGCCGCCGGACGGGCCCGGGACTACGACGTGGCCGCGCAAACCCGTGCCGTCATCGACAACGTGCGCATCGTGCTGGAAGCTGCCGGTTCCAGCCTCGAACGCGTCCTCGACGTCACCGTGTTCCTCATCGATATGCGGCGCGACTTCGAGACCTTCAACCGCATCTACGCCGAGACCTTCGGCTCCATCGGCGCCACCCGCACGACGGTGGAGGTGCGGGCCTTGCCCACACCCATCGCCGTCGAGTTCAAGGTGATCGCCCGCTGCGGTGACGGAGGAGAGGCATGAAGCGCGGCGGCGACCCCGAGCTCATCGACATCTCGCCGCTCGTGACGCACCGCCTGCAGGTGTGGCCGGGAGACGTCCCCTACCGGCACGAGGAGAGCCTGGACATCGCCCGAGGCGACAACCTCACTCTCGGCGCCGTGCAGACGACGCTGCACGTGGGCGCCCATGCCGATGCGCCGCGCCACTATGTCGCCGACGGACAGGACATCGGCTCCCGGGATCTCTCTTTGTACTACGGAACCTGTCAGGTGCTTGCGGTGTCGGCACCGCGGGGCGGGCGCCTTCGCCCCACCCACGTCGGCACTGCGATCGTGGCGCCGCGGGTGTTGTTCAAGACCGGCTCGTTGCCGGACCCCGAGGCTTGGAACCGCGATTTCAACAGCCTGTCTCCCGAGCTGGTCGACTTCCTCGCCGCCGCGGGGGTGCGCCTCGTGGGCATCGACACCCCCTCCATCGACCCCTTCGACGACAAGCGCTTGGAAAGCCACCAAGCAGTAGCAAAGCACGACATGGGCGTTCTCGAGGGCTTGGTCTTGGAGCACGTCGAGCCCGGACGATACCTCCTCGTGGCGCTACCGCTGCGGCTCGCCGGCGCCGACGCCTCGCCGGTGCGCGCGGCGCTGGTGCGCGAGGCCTCCCGGTGAGGCGCCGGGATCTTTTTCTGCCGGCCGCTCTCGCCGCCTTCGTGGGCGTCTGCGCCGCCACCGGGGCGCGCCAGGTCGTGCACCTCGACTCGGTGCCTCTCCTCTTGGCGTTGCAACACCAGGATCTGCGCCTGCACCAGCCGCAACCGCCGGGCTACATCCTGCACGTCTGGCTCGCGGAGGTCGTGCAGGTGCTGGCGGGGCGGCCGCTGCTGGCGCTGCGCTGCGTCTCTCTCCTCGTCCTCGCGGTGACGGCAGCCTTGTTGTATCGCCTGGCGGCGCACCTCGCCGATCGCGCCACGGCGCGGGCAGCGGTGCTGCTCTTCCTCACCAGCCCCCTCGTGATCTTCCACGGCATGACCACGGGTACCTACGTCGACGAGGCGCTGGCCGGTGTGGCGGTCTCCTGGCTGCTTTGGCGCGCGCTCCAGCGCGGCAAGCCCTCGCTCCGCGCCGCGGCGTACCTGACCGGCTTGCTCGCCGGCTTACGGCCGACGGTGCTCGTCATCGGCGTCCCGCTCCTCGTCTGGGCGGGAAGGCGCCTGGCGCTTTCGCGCCGCAGCTGGGCCGAGGCCGGTCTCGCTGCTTTCCTCGGTCTCTTGTGCTGGCTGGTGCCGCAAGCGCAGCTGGCAGGCGGCCTGGACGACTACGCGCGGATCGTCGCGGCGGTGGCCCGAGCCGCGCTGGAGAAGTCACCCCTTTGGAAAGGTCCGCTGAGCTTCGCGCAGCAACTGCTCCTCCTCCTGGCGACGCTCTTCTTCGGCCTTGGCGGCGCCCGCTGGATCGCGGCCCTCGTCACCCGCCTCCGGCGGCACCACGCTCCGAGCCCGCCGCCGGCGCCCGCAGCTGCGAGCTACGCTTCTTCCTTTCTCGTTACCTGGATTCTCCCACCCAGCCTCGTCGCTCTGCTGCTCGGCATGCCGGCTACGGGGTATGCACTCGCGCTCTGGCCGCCGCTCTGTCTCTGGCTCGCTCTCGATGCATGGCAGCATGGGTGGCAGGCGCGGCGCCGACTGGCCGTCGCGATGCTCCTCTTCGACCTGGCCCTGTTCGTGTTCCTACCGACGCCGGCTTCGCGGCCAGAGCCCGCCTTCGGCATCGCGGCACTGGCGGACCTCACCGCACCTGCGGCTGGCCGGAGCCCCTTGCATGCCTGGTGGGATCGTCTGCCGGCGGGAGCGCGACGGCTCGGTGAGGCGCTCTTCGCCAAGACCGACTTCTTCTTCGATCGCACCCGGCACACGGACTTCGCGCCGCTGCAAGCCGCCCTGTACGGTCTCGGGCCCCTGGCGCATGAAACCCTCGTCCTGGGCGGCCCGATGACCCGCGCCGCATGCGTGCTCGCGCCAGGCCGCGACGTGGTGCAATTCGATGCGCACCGCCCCGCTCCTTTCCTCCACTACCGCGAACAGCAAGCGACCGTGGTGGCGGACACCTTCGAGGTCTCGCCCGAGGTCTACTGGCTCCTCCACGAAGGGCCCCTGCGGGAAATCCAGCGCCCCGACGCGGAGCTGCTTCCGGCACCGGCGAGCCCCGAGGCGGCCGAGCGCGGCGCCCCCGAGGCAGCCTTCCACCTACTACCGCTGCGCGAAGGTCCCATCGATCTCTGGTACGTACCCGAAGCGGGTGCGGGCAAGCTACGCCTGCATCTGCTCCGCGGCATGCCACCTCGTGATCCGAGGCTCTATGAAAGAGCCGAAGCCCGTGGATCGCGGCGCGCCGACGCACCGAGACGCTGATTCACAGCACCGAGCTCGTCGACTGCACGCAAGATCAGAGAACGTCCTACCTCGACTCGCCACGCCTCGGAGAATCCCCGACCCTGCATATCGAACGACGCTGTCGAACCCAAGTAACTCTTGCCAACTCCCCCTCGTCCCAGGTACACGGGAAGTGACGCCGTCGTGTCGCGTGCGGTGCCTGTACCCGGGAGCGAGACGTGAAGAGAACTCGAGCCACTCTTCTCGCGCTCGTCATTCTTGCCGGGCTCGGGCCGCAGGCCTGCGGCGGGCCGAAGCCGCCAGGTCCTCCGAACGGAGAGGAAGTCTTCTCCCGGAAGTTCAACCTGAAGACCGGGCTCGGACCACGCTGGAATGCCCCTTCCTGCCTCGAGTGCCACGAAGAGGGGGGAGCCGGAGGGCCGGGCGACGAAGTGGAGCGCCAAGAGGAGCTCGCGGGGTGCGCAGGCCTCCGGATCTTCAAGGTCTTCGCCGCCCCCGGCTTGCGTCCCGAAGTGCCGCCCGACTCGGCCGCCAGCCGGAGCTCGAACGACCTCTTCGCTTCCGGGATGATCGATGCCCTGACCGACGAAGAGATCCGCGCCCGGGCGGGGGATCCGGACGGGAACGGCGTCGGTGGCTTCGTCAACTTCCTGGCGGACGACCGCATCGGCCGTTTCGGCCGCAAGGCTCAGGTGCCGTCGCTGGAAGAATTCGTGGAGGTCGCCTTCTTCGAAGAGCAAGGCATCGAGGTCCCGAAGGAGCTCTCGCGGGAGGAGCTGCAGGCGGCGGTGCAGTTCGTCCGCAATCTCCGCCTCCCGCCGGTCCAAGGGTACGAGACGGAGAAGAAGCTCTTCGCGAGCGTGGGTTGCGCCGAGTGCCACCCGCCGCCGATCTACTCGGACGTGCTCATGTACAACCTGGAAGCCGTCGAGGACATCTGCGTCGGCTCCGCCAAGGAAGTGCACTTCCGTTCGGAGCCCCTCGTCGGCTTGCGCCTGCAGCAGACGTTCATGCACGACGGCAAGAGCAAGACGATCGAGGACGCCATCCGGCGCCACGGCGGCGCCGGACGGCAGGCCCGGGACAAGTTCCTCGCCCTCGACTCCAATCAGCGGCAGAAGCTCCTCGAGTTCCTCCGGAAGCTGTGAGACGGCGCACCGGACAGGAGCAGGACTCTCCACTTTCCCGCCGCGATCGTGGCTATTTCCCCGGCACGCCGAGCCAGCCGCGGGTCAAGTAATCGCTCAGGGTGAAGGCGATCAGGAAGAGGAGCCAGGCGAAGCCGCTGGCGACGACGATCTTGGTCAGCCGCGTGCTGTACTTGGCGTGCATGAAGAAGAGGACCACCAACGTCATCTTGGTCACCGCGATGGTGAGGGCGACGATGTCGTTGAAGGGCCCCAGGTGCTGGAAGGCCACGGCCACCGTGGTGAGCGTGCCCACCAGGAGGGCGGCGAAGACGAGGGCGTAGACGCGCAACGGACTGATGTGCATCCCGAGTCTCCTTAGCCCACGAAGTGACTGCGCCCGAGCAGATAGAGCAGCGGGAACAGGAAGATCCAGACGATGTCGACGAAGTGCCAGTAGAGGCCGAAGCACTCGATGGGGTGGTGGTAGTCCGGGCCGTAGAACCCCTTCGCCGACCGCGGCAGCAGCCAGAGGATGAGCCCTACCCCCACGATCATGTGCAGCGCGTGCAGTCCGGTCATGGCGAAGTACAAGGAGAAGAACATCTCGATCTGCCGGGGCTGCGGGCCGTGCCACTGGAAGTGCGGCCCGGGCACCAGGTGGTGCACGAACTTCTCCTGATACTCCACCGCCTTGATCCCGAGGAAGGTCAACCCCAGGAGCATGGTAAGGACGAGGAAGCGCACCAGGGTGCGCCGATCGCCCAGCTGTGAGGCGCGGACGGCGATGGCCATGGTGAGGCTGCTGCAGATGAGCACGATGGTGTTGATGGCGCCGAGCGTGACGTTCAGCTCGTGGCTGCCGTAGTCGAAGAGACCGTGCAGCCGCGAGCGATAGACGATGTAGGCGGTGAAGAGGCCGCCGAAGAACATGACTTCGGTGATCAGGAACACCCACATCCCCAGCGAAGCGGATTCCCGCTGCTGATCCAGGGTGTCGAAATGAGTTGCCAGCAGGGGTTGCGGGTTAGCCAACGGTCACCTCTTCGCTGTAGTGGTACGCGTCCGTGGTCACCACCGGGGTCTCCAGGAAGTTGTGCGTCGGCGGCGGCGACGACGTTTGCCACTCGAGCCCCGTGGCCCCCCAGGGATTGGCCGAGGCCCGCGGCCCGTAGCGCATCGACCAGGTGAGATAGAACACCGGCAGGATGTAGCCCACCCCCAGGATGGAGGCGCCGGCGCTGGAGAGCACGTGCAGCACTTGAAACTCCTCGGGATAGACGTGGTAGCGCCGTGGCATCCCCATGTAGCCGAGGAGGAATTGGGGGAAGAAGGTGAGGTTGAAGCCGACGAAGATGATGAGCGCCGAGAGCCTGGACCAGAACTGCGGATACAGGCGTCCGGACATCTTCGGCCACCAGAAGTGCAGCCCCCCCAGGTACGCCATGATCGTGCCGCCCACCATGATGTAGTGGAAATGCGCCACCACGAAGTAGGTGTCGTGCACGTGCACGTCGAGCCCGAGCGTCGCCAGCATCACCCCGGTCAACCCGCCCACGGTGAAGAGGCCGATGAAACCCAGGGCGTAGAGCATGGGGGTTTCGAAAGAGACCGAGCCCTTGTACAGCGTCGCTGTCCAGTTGAACACCTTCACCGCCGACGGCACCGCCACCAGCATGCTGAGGACGGAGAACACCGTGGCGGCGTACACCGACTGGCCGCTCACGAACATGTGGTGGCCCCAGACCAGGAAGCCGAGGATGGCGATGGACATGCTCGACGCGGCGACGATCTTGTAGCCGAAGACGGGCTTGCGCGCGAAAGCGGCGATGAGCTCGCTGATCACACCCATGGCCGGGAGCACCATGATGTACACCGCCGGGTGCGAGTAGAACCAGAACAGGTGCTGGAAGAGCACCGGGTCGCCGCCCAGATTGGGGTCGAAGATGCCGATCTTGAAACCCCGCTCCACTGCCAGCAGCAGGGTGGTGATCGCGATCACCGGTGTACCCAGGATCATCACTAGGCTGGTGGCGTAATGCGCCCAGAGGAAGAGGGGCAGGCGGAACCAGGTGAGCCCCGGCGCCCGCATGCGGTGGATGGTGACGATGAAGTTGAGGCCGGTCATGATGGAGGAGAAACCGGCGATGAAGACGCCGAGCCCGGTGGCCACCACGTGGGTGTTGGAGTAGGTGGTGCTGTAGGGCGTGTAGAAGGTCCAGCCCGTGTCCACGCCGCCGGCGAACATAGCGTAGAGGGTGAAGACCCCGGCCAGGTTGAACACGTACCAGCTAGCCAGGTTCACTTTGGGGAAGGCCAGATCCCGGGCCCCCACCATCATGGGCACGAGGAAGTTGCCTAGCACCGTGGGGATGGAGGGGATGAGGAAGAAGAACACCATCGTCACGCCGTGCATGGTGAAGACGCGGTTGTAGGTGTCCGACTGCATCAGATCGCCCTGCGGCGTCAGCAGCTCCAGACGGATGAGGACGGCGAAGAGGCCGCCGATGAGGAAGAACAGCGTCACCGAGATCAGATAGAGCACGGCGATGCGCTTGTGATCCGTGGTCAGCAGCCACGATTTGATGTTGTAATCGGCATTGATGTAGTCCTCGGTCTCGAGGACGGCGCGCTCGGTGGAGGGCATCTCACTTCCCCGCTTCGAGCCCACGGACGTAGCGCACGAGAGCGAGCGCTTCCTCCTGGCTCATCTGGCCCTGGAACGTGGGCATGATCGGTTGATACCCGGCGACGATCTTCTCGTTCGGCTTGAGGATCGACTCCAGGATGTAGTTGTCGTCGGCCACGATGGCACTGCCGTCCTTGAAGCGCACTTGCTTGCCGAACAGACCCGCCAGCTGGGGCGCACGCGCCACCGAGTCGGTGCGGTGGCACGACTCGCAGGCGAAGCGCTTGAAGAGGTCCTCCGGGCTGGCGAGCCGGTTCTCCTGGCCGCGCTCCCCCGCCAGCCAGCGCTCGTAGTCCTCGGGCTCCTGCACCACGATCCAGCCGCCCATGCGCGAATGCTCGGCGCCGCAGTATTCGGCGCAGAAGAGATGGTAGGTACCGACGCGAACGGGCTGGAACCAGATGGTGCTGTAGCGCGCCGGGAGGACGTCCATCTTGACCCGGAAGGCCGGGACGAAGAGGTCGTGGATCACGTCCTCCGAGGTCAATGTGACCTTCACCGGCTGCCCCACGGGCAGGTGCAAGGTGTTGATCTCCCGGGTGCCGTCGGGATGCTGGAACTTCCACATCCACTGCTTGCCGACGGCGAAGTACTCCACCGCGTCCGCCGGCGGCCGGGAGAGGTGGAAGAACAACATCGTGCCCCAGACGAAGGAACCCAGCATGATGACGAGCGGGATCACCGACCAGGCGATCTCCAGCACCCCCGAGCCATGAATCGGGACGCCGATGTCCCGCGGCGACCGGCGCTTGTAGCGCACCGCGAGGTAGACGATGAGGCCGGCGATGAGGAGCGAGAAGAACAGGCTGATCGCCACCAGGAAGAGGTAGAGGAGATCGACCTGCCCGGCAAAGCTGGACCCCTGCGGGGGCATGAAGGGTGCTTTCGACATGGTGTCGCTCGGGTCCTCCGTCAGCTCGGGAGCAGGCGCCGGCGCTCCTGCCGTCGCATCCACAAGATGAACACCGCGATCAAGATCACCGTGACCACGCCGCCGGCGCGCACCAGGTTGAGCGCCGCCGCGGCGTACGTCCCCGACTCCGGGTCATAGCGGAAGCAGTAGAGCAGCGCCTGATCGACGACGTTGCCCAGCTTGCCCTTCGACGCCTCCACCAGACCCAGCCGCAGGTCGCGTGGTGCGTACTCGATGCCGAAGAAATAGCGCGCCAGCTCACCCGCCGGCGTGGTGACGATGAGGCCGCTCGCATGGGCGAACTGCTTGGTCGGCTCGTCCCAGGTGTAGCGGAAGCCCACGCTCTCGGTGAGTCCCCGGATCGCCGGCCCCTCGCCGGTGAGGAAATGCCAGGACGCCGCCGCTCCGGGACGGTGGTATTCCTCCAAGTACTTCGCCTTCTTCGCCGCCGCCAGCGCGGGACCTTCGGTGGAATCGAAGGACACGGTGACGATCTCGAAGTCACGCCCGGGTTCCATGTTCAAGGCCCGCAAGCTCGAGACCAGGCCGTTGAGCGCCATGGAGCAGAGCATGGGGCACTCGTAGTAGACGAGAGAGAGGAGCACCGGGCGCTGGCCGAAGAAGCTGCCCAGCTCCACCGTGGCGCCGGTTTCATCGCGGAAACGCAACTGCAGCGGCAGCATCGTCCCTATCTTCTGGTCGAAGCCCACCTCGCGCAGCGCCCGGGGCAAGCCGCTCTGGTTGGCGGCGGCAGCGCTCGGGCTCGACGCCGAGGTGCCGGCGCTCGGGCTCGGTGCCGCCGCGCCCGGTTGCCGGGACGCCGGGACGCCGGGCTGGCCCGCCGCCGCGACGGCCCAACCAAGGAGGAGGCAAGCGAGAACGAGGCGCTTCACGGCCCACCCTCCCGCGCCAGCCGTTGCAGGCTCTGATCACGCCAGGTGCCGGGCCGCGTCCAGGGCAGAGGCTCGGCTCGCGTCGGCAAGCCCTGCTGCACCAAAAGCTCCATGGCGCGCTCCAACGGGATGCGGGCGACGCCGGCATTCCGGTCCACCCAGGCGTAGGAGTGCAGGAGCGAATCCTCGTGGGCCCGCATCGCCTTGAGATCCAGCTCCGGCGTCGTCTGCAGATGCGGCTCCGGCACCGGGGGCGCGCCCTCGCGCTGCACCACCGGCGAGAGCGGCCGGTCCTGGGCTTCCTCGCGCGCCTTGAGCAACACCGAGAGTCCCCACATGGCCACACCGGAAACGATGATGACCACCACGAGACCGACGGCGAAGGCGACGAGAGGCCGGACGCTGATCTCGCGATCGAACGTTTCCGGCTCGTGGTCGTGCCCGGTGCCGGGACCCTTGGCATGCTGGTCACTCATCCGCCAAGGCCTCCTCCAGGTGTGCGTCCTTCTGCGGCAGAAGTGCGCGTCGCGGCAGCTGCCAGGCGAAGGCGACGAGCCAGACGCTGCCGATGGCGAGCGTCACCACCGGATCGAGCCAGTGCAGCGCCGGTCCCTCCGGATCCAGCGATGGCGCCACCTGCCAGACCAGATCGAGCCAGTGGCCGACGAAGACGGGAACCGCCGCCCACACCAGGCGCTGGGGATTGCTGCGGATGCTCTTGGACAAGAGCAGGAAGAAAGGGAGGGCGAAGTGCAGGGCGGCGATGACGAAGCTCAGCACCATGTAGCCCCCGGCGTGCCGGCGCACATAGAAGGTGATTTCCTCCGGGAGGTTGCCGGACCAGATGATCAGGTACTGCGAGTAGGTCATGTAGCCCCAGAGGAGGATGAAGGCGAGCAAGAGCTTGCCGTAGTCGTCCAGGTGCCGCGGGGCGTAGACCCGGTCCAAGGGCTGCGAGCGCCCGAGCGAGCGAGCCACCAGGATGGCGAAGCAGAGGCCGGAGGCCGCTTGGCCGACGACGAAGTGCATGCCGTAGATGCTGGAGAACCACAGCGGGTCGAGGGACATGAGCCAGTCGAAGCTGGCAAAGCTCCCGGCCAGCATGAAGACGAGCAAGCCGACACCGCCGGCACCCTGCAGTCGCCGTGGCAGCGTCGAGGCCCCGGTCCGATCCTGCTCCAGCGACCAGCGGTTGAGCACGAAGGCGAAGAGCCCCCAGATCAGGAAGTAGAGGGCGGTGCGGAGCAGAAAGAACGGCAAGTTCAGGTACGGCGCTTTGTGCTGCAGGATGGCGCTCGCCGCCACCTTCTCGGCGTCGGTCCAGGAGTACAGCGTTCGCAGGCCGAGCAGCACGGGGACGAAGAGGAGCACCAGAAGGGGCAGGGTGCGCGTCGCCGCCTCCAGGAGCCGCCGCATGATCAGAGCCCAGCTGCCGCCGGTCATGTGGGTGAGGAGCAGGAGCCCCAGGCAGCCCAGGGGCACGCCGAGCCAGAAGACGAAGCCGGTGAGGTAGGCGCGGTAGAAGGCCTGGGGTGCGACGATGGCGCCGGCCACCGAGGCTACCGCGGCCGGGATGGCGAACCACAGGGCCCGCTTGCGCAGGTCTTGCGTCCAGCCGGCCGGCACGGCCGCGGCGCGCAGCACCGCCAGCGAAGGCGCGTCACCTATGCTCATGGCCTGCTGGCTCCTTCTTCCCTGCGGCTGCCTGATTCGCCGCGGCTTCGATCTCGCCCCGCCACGGCTCCGGCAAGTTGCGCACCGCGACCTGCTGCGACAGCTGCAGCGCTCGCAGGTAAGCCACGATGGCCCAGCGATCGGCGATGGGGATGGAAGCGGCGTAGCTGGGCATGGTGGAGAAACCGCGGCTGATGACGTCGAAGAAATAGCCCGCCGGCTGTTGCTGCAGCCGCTCGATGTGGAAGGACGGCGGCTGCTTGTAGCCGCGCCGCACCACCATGCCGCGCCCGGACCCGGTGCCGTCGTGACAGACGGAGCAGAAGATGCCGTAGCGCTCGCGGCCGCGCTGCAGGAGCTCCGGCGTCAGCGCGAACGGCAGCTCGGTGGCGAAGGTCGAGTCGTTCACCGTGCCGGTGGCGTAGGCCCGATCCTCGAGCAGCGTGCCCCGGGCCACCGTGCCGGCAGGAAGCTGCCGGGCGGAGCGCCCGTCGGCATAGAACCGGCTCGCCTCCAGCGGCTCGTAGCGCGGCTGGTTGTACATGTCGAGCCGGATGCAGCCCGGAAGCGCCAGCAGCGCCACGACCAGGGCGGCGGCGCGGCTTTCAGGTTTCGGCGACTTCGGCCACATGCGTCGGCTCCAGGGTCCAGAGGAACTGGCACGTCTTGTCGACGTCGAAGAGAGGATCGCCAGCTTCGATGCAGAGGAAATAGCGGTCCCGGCTCGCCATGGCGAAGCGCTCGACGTTGAACACCGGGTGGTGCGGCCGGGGCAAACCGGAGAGCGCCAGCATCCCCAAGACGGCGGTTAACGACGCCAAGAGAATCGTGCACTCGAAGGTGACGGGGATGAAGGCCGGCCAGCTGAAGAAGGGCTTGCCGCCGACGTTGAGCGGCAGGGCCACGGTGCTGGTCCAGGTCTGCAGTAGGAAGCCACCGAGAGCGCCGGTGATGCCGCCGGCCAGCACCATGCGCGGCAACGGCGAATGGTGGTGGCCGAGGGCATGGTGCAGAGCCTCGATGGGATAGGGGGTGTAGGCGTCCAGCTGTGTGTAGCCCTGGGACCGCACCGCCTTCACCGCGGCGATCAACCTGTCCGAGTGATCGAACTCGGCCATGACGCCATGCAGGGGCTGGCGGTGCACTTGCATCAGGCGCTCCTTTCCCCTGCCCGTGTCTTGGGCAGGATGCCGCGGATCTCGAAGATCGAGATCATCGGCAGGAGCCGGACGAAGAGGAACATGAGGGAGAGGAACAGACCGATGCTGCCCAGGAAGGTCATCCAGTCGAACTTGGTGGGGTAATACATGCCCCAGGCGGAGGGCATGAAGTCCCGGTGCAAGCTGGTGACGACGATGACGAAACGTTCGAGCCACATCCCCACGTTGATGAACATGGCTACCACCCAGAGGGCGACGGCGGAGGAACGCACCTTCGCCGACCAGAGGAACTGCGTCGCCACCACGTTGCAGAGGATGAGGGCGTACCAGATGAAGCGGTACGGCCCGCCGATCCTGTTGCTGAGCATGAAGGTCTCGTAGGGGCTGCCGCTATACCAGGCGATGAAGAGCTCGATGCCGTAGCCGTAGTTGACGATGAGGCCCGTGGCCAGCATGACCTTGGCCATGTTGCGCACGTGCCACTCGGTGATGAAGTCGTGCAGGCCGAAAGCGGCGCGCAGCGGAATGCAGAGCGTGATCACCATGGCGAAGCCGGCGAAGATGGCGCCGGCCACGAAGTAGGGCGGGAAGAGCGTGGTGTGCCAGCCGGGAATGATGCCGGCGGCGAAGTCGAAGCTCACCACCGAGTGCACCGACACCACCAGCGGCGTGGCCAGCGCCGCCAGCAGGATGCAAGCGGTGTCGTGGTGGTGCCAGTGCTTCGCCGAGCCGCGCCAGCCCATGGCCATCATGCCGTAGACGATCTGGCCGATCTTGTTTTTCGTGCGATCGCGCAGCGTCGCCACATCCGGAATCAGCCCGACGTACCAGAACATGAGCGACACCAGCATGTAGGTGGAGATGGCGAAGACGTCCCAGATCAGCGGGCTGCGGAACTGCGGCCACACCCACATGGTGTTCGGGTAGGGGAAGAGCCAGTAGGCGAGCCAAGGGCGCCCCAGGTGCAGGATGGGGAACAAGCCGGCGCAAGCCACGGCGAAGAGGGTCATGGCCTCGGCGAAGCGATTGATCGAAGTGCGCCACTTCTGGCGCATGAGGAGGAGGATCGCCGAGATCAGCGTGCCGGCGTGACCGATCCCGATCCACCAGACGAAGTTGATGATGGCGAAGCCCCAGCCCACCGGGTTGTTGACGCCCCAGATGCCGACGCCCTTGGCGAAGAGGTAGGTGATGGCGTAGAGCAAGGTCATGAGCAGCATGAAGGCCGCTCCGAACGCCGGATAGAACCAGAGCGGCGTCCGCTGCAGGACCACGGCGGCGATCTTGTCGGTCACCGTGGCAGCGGTGTGGCCCGGAGCGATGACCGTCGGCGCCATGGACCGCGACGACAGGGGTTCAGTGGCCACGCGGTCCTCCGTGTCGCGGCTCGGGGGGCGCGCCGCTCTCCGGGTTCGGGTTCGTGACCCGGGCCAAGTAGGTGGTTCTTGGTCGCGTGTTCAGCTCCTCGAGGATGCCGTAGTGCAGCGGCTGCTGCCGCAGCTTCGCCACCTTGGAGCCAGCGTCGTTGATGTCACCGAAGATCAGAGCGTCCGTCGGGCACACCTGTTGGCAGGCGGTGATGATCTCGCCGTCCTTGAGGGAGCGCTCTTCCTTCTTCGCCTGGATCCGCGCCTGGTTGATGCGCTGGACGCAATAGGTGCACTTCTCCATCACCCCGCGGGTGCGCACGGTGACGTCCGGGTTGCGGAGCATCTTCAGGACTTCGGTGTCCCGGTCGTTGTACTGGTAGAAGTTGAAGCGCCGCACCTTGTACGGGCAGTTGTTGGCGCAGTACCGCGTGCCGACGCAGCGGTTGTAGACCATCTCGTTCAGGCCTTCCTTGCCGTGCATCGTCGCGCCCACCGGGCAGACGGGCTCGCAAGGGGCGTTCTCGCAATGCATGCACAGGACCGGTTGCTGCACCACCTGGGGGTTCTCCGGGTCGCCCTCGAAGTAGCGGTCGATGCGGATCCAGTGCATCTCGCGCCCGTTATGCACCTGTGCCTTGCCGACCACGGGGATGTTGTTCTCGGCGTTGCACGCCATGACGCAGGCGTTGCAGCCGATGCACGCCCCCAGGTCCACCACCATGCCCCAGGCGTGGCCGGTGTAGGCGTAGCCCGGGTAGAGCGACTCCGTCGGCGGCGCCCCGTGCGCCGCTTCCCGGGCGAACTCCGGGTGGGAGCGGAACTCCAGCAGCGTTCCCTGCCGGGCCAGGTTCCGTCCCTCCATGGTGCGCTGCACCTGCGTCGAGGCGAGCTCCCAGCGCTCGCCGGTGCGGCGCAGCCGGAGGCCGCCGGCGCGATCGAGCCCGGCACTCGTGCGCAGCGGGTAGGCGTCGAAGCCGGTGCCTTTGCCCACCCGGCCCACGCGGCGCCGACCGTAACCCAGGTGCACCGTGACCACGCCGTCCGGCTGCCCGGGCAGCACCCAGACCGGGGCGCGTACGATCGTGTCGCGCAACTCGAGCTCCACCACGTCTTCCGGCTTCAGGCTCAGATCGGCCGCCATCTTGGGTCCCAGGATGGCCGCATTGTCCCAGGTGAGCCGTGTCCAGGGCTTCGGCAGCTCCTGCAGCCAGCCGTTGTTGGCGAAGCGCCCGTCGTGCAACGACGGATCGGCGCGGAAGACCAGATCGATGCCGGCGTCCTTGCGCTCCAACCGCGGGATGAGTTCACGCACCAGAGCGAGACAGAACTGCGTCACCCAATCGCTTTGGAAAACGTAAGTCTGTGGTGGCCATGCCGAGCCGGGGACGATGCCATCGTGCAGGATCCGCCTCCAGGCCGGTTCGAAGTCCACGGCCCCGAGGCGCTCTTTCCAGGTGCGGCGCACGATGTCGATCCCCTTGCGCTCGCTCTCGCCGGTGACGACGGCGAGGAGCTCGTGCACGGATTTGCCGCCGTACAGTGGGTCGATGAGCGGCTGCTGCACCGTCACCGTGCCATCGAAGGCACGGGCGTCGCCCCAGGTTTCGAGCTCATGGGCCATGGGCAGATGCCAGTGACACAGCTCCGAGGTCTCGTCCTCGTTCAGGGACAGGTGCGCCCGCAAGGGCACCTTCTCCATCGCGGCGGCGAAGGCGAAGTCCGCCGGGGCGTCGTACACCGGGTTGCCGCCCAGGATGAGCAGGATCTCCACGCGTCCGGCACGCATGTCTTGCACCAGATCGCGGAGCGAACCCACGTGGCTCACCGGCTCCACCTCGACCGGCTCGCTCACAAGCACCGTCCGGCCAAGGTTGCCCAGGTAGTAGTTCATGGCGAGCGCCAGCGTCTGCAGCTCCGCCGAGGTCTCGTCGCCGGCGATCACGATGCTGCGCCCGGCGTGCTCGCGCAGGTCCACGCCGACCCGGTTCAACCAGTGGTGCAGGTCGCCGGAAGCGAAGGGGCCGACCTGACCGGTGCCGATGACGCCGCACTCGAAGCCCAGACCGAAGGCGAAGCCGAGCAGGAGATCCGGCGCCAGCGACAAGCGGTGATCGGCGACGGCTCCCGTCGCGCTCGGGGTGCTCTCCACGGCGTAGAGGCGGTTCATGCCGTACTGGCCGTCGCGCACGCGCCGGCGGCTCATGAAGTCGTGGGCGGCGCGCACGCAGCCCGGGCCGCTCACCAGGAAGTCCGAGTCGAGGGCGACGACGACATCGGCTTGGGAGAAGTCGTAGCGCACCTCGACGTACTTGCCGAAGCCAGCGAGGGTGGCGCTGCGCAGGCCGTCGCGCGATACCGGCTCGTAGCGGTGCCAGCGCGCCTGGGGGAAACGCGCCTTGAGGCGTTGCATCTGCGCCGCCAGCGTCGGCGAGCTGCTGCTGCCGCTCAGGATGCGCAAGCCGGCGCCTTGCAGCGCCACTTGCGCCTCGAGCGCCGGTTCCAGAGTTTGCACCCACGCTTCCCAGCTGCGAATGCGTTGCAGGTGCAACGCGGCGCGGGAGCGATCCGGGTCGTAGAGGTCGAGCAGCGTCGCCTGGCAGAAGCGGTCCGTCGCCCCCAGGCTCGCCGGATGCTCCGGGTTGCCCTCGACCTTGGTCGGCCGTCCCATGTGGCTTTCCACCAGGACACCGGTTGCGTAACCGCCCAGGGTGAGAGCGGTAGCGAAGTAGAGGGGCTTCCCGGGGATGACCTCCTCGGGCGGACGCGCGTAGGGGACGATGGACTCGACCGGCTGGCGGGTGCACGCCCCCAGTCCCGCCAGAGCGAAGGAGGCGCCCATGAGTTGCAGGAAACGCCGTCGGTCGAGACTGTCGGGCAAGAGTTCGTCCCCCGGCGCGAACTCGGGCCGTTGGCTCGGGACGGCGGCGCCGGCCTCCCGCTCTTCGAGACTGCGCCAGTGGCGCAGGATGTTCGTCGTCTCTCCAGCGCTCACGCGGCAACCCCTAGCGATGACATGTGGAGCAATCCGTCATACTGGTCACCTGATATCGCTTGGCCAGATCGGCGCGCAGCGCCGCCGCCCCCGGCGGGGCCTCCCACTTGGTGTTGAAGACCTCGGCCCGCGGGCGAACGCGGTCGCCAGGATGCCGGTGGCAGTCGAGACACCAGCGCATCTGCAGCGGGCTGGCGGCGTGGGTGAGCGGCATGCGATCCATGCGGCCGTGGCACTCGGCGCAGCCGATCCCCTTGGCGATGTGGATGCTGTGGTCGAAGTAGACGAAGTCAGGCAAGTCGTTCACCCGGGCCCAGCGCAACGGCTCGCCGGTGCGGAAGCTGTCGCGCACGGGCTGCAGCATCGGGCTGTCCGCCCAGATCTGGGAATGGCAGTTCATGCACGTCGCTGTGGGGGGTACGCCGGCGAAGGCGGCGGTCTCCACCGACGTATGGCAATAACGGCAATCGATGCCGATGGCGCCAACATGGTGATCGTGACTGAAGGGGACGGGCTGGCGCAGCACCTCGGTCTGGCGGGTGAAATAGGTCGAGCGGTCGAGCAACGTCACCACCCCGAAGAACCCGGCGACGAGGAAGACAGCGCCGAAAATGGAGACCCGTGCGAGCGTGTTGGTGCTGTGGTGGAAGAGCTGGGACATGCTTCCGCGCGCCTTGGCGTTGAAAACCGCGGCTCACCATAGCCGAGGGGTGGGTAGACCGCAAGGGACTTCGTGATTTTTTTCACAAGCTCCGGGACGGACGGGAAGCGGGCTGCGCCTGCTTCCGCGCGGGGCTGCGCGCGATGTGGAGTGTCCGCACGCCGGCTTCCGGGAACCTCGTGGGCGCGATCCCGTGCATCCGGCCGCTGGTCTCTCCGCCGCCCCTGGTATGCTGCCTCTTCCCTACCGGAGGTGCGGCGTGACCACGAGCTCGATCGTCATCGACGACCTGGGCGACGACGAAGACCCGTCGCAGCTCGTGCAGGGAATCCGCGATGGTCTGCTGCGCACACCGCGCGAGATCGCACCGCGATTCTTCTACGACGACCGCGGCGCCGAGCTCTTCGAGCAGATCACCGCACTGCCGGAGTATTACCAGACACGCACAGAGCGAGCTCTGCTGGCGGAAATCGCCGCCGATGTGTGCGCGCAGAGCGGTGGCTCGGTGCTCGTGGAGCTGGGCTCGGGCAGTTCTGCGAAGACGCGCCTTCTCCTCGAAGCCATGCGGCGTCACCAGGGCTGCGATCTCTACGTCCCCTTCGACGTCAACGGCCAGGTCGTCCGGCAGGCGGCAGAATCTCTCGTCGCCAGCTATCCCGGTCTCCGCGTCCACGGGGTCATCGGCGACTTCCTCCGCCTCGACCACCGCCTGCCGGTGGGAGGACGGCGCCTTGTCATCTTCCTCGGCGGCACCATCGGTAACCTCGAGCCCCGGGCGGCGCGGGATTTCGTCGCCAGCCTGGCACGCGCGCTCCACCCGGGTGAGGCCTTCCTCCTCGGCGTCGACTTGATCAAAGACACACGCAGGCTGGAAGCGGCGTACAACGATGCGAGCGGGATCACGGCGGCGTTCAACCGCAACATCCTGCAGGTGGTGAACCGCGTGGCCCAGGGCGACTTCCGCCCGGAGTGCTATCGCCACCTGGCGTTCTACGATCCCGCGCACCACTGGATCGAGATGCGCCTGGTGGCCACCTCGGCGCAGAAGGTGCGCCTCGGGGCGGCGCGACTCGACCTGGCTCTGGCGCGCGAGGAGTTCATCCGCACCGAGATCAGCGTCAAGTACGACCCCGACATGGCGCGGGAGCTGTTGCTTGAGACTGGTTTCGAACTGATGCAGTGGTACACCGACCCGGAGCACCTCTTCGGGCTGGCCCTGGCCCGCCGCCCTGGGCTATCTTCCACCCCATGACCGCACCCCCTGCTCTCGATGCGCTCTGCATCAACAGCCTGCGCGTGCTCGCCATGGACGCGGTGGAGCAAGCGAAATCAGGCCATCCCGGCACCCCCATGGGCTTGGCCCCCCTTGCCTATCTGCTGTGGTCGCGCCACCTGCGCCACAATCCGGCGGACCCGGCGTGGCCCGGGCGAGATCGTTTCGTCCTCTCCTGCGGGCACGCTTCGATGCTTCTCTATGGGTTGTTGCACCTGTCGGGCTACGACCTTTCCCTCGACGACCTGCGCCAGTTCCGCCAGTGGGAGAGCCGGACGCCGGGACATCCAGAACACGGCCTCACCCCCGGTGTGGAGACGACGACGGGCCCGCTGGGTCAGGGACTGGGCAACGCCGTCGGCATGGCGCTCGCTTCCACGCACCTGGCGGCGCTCTTCGACCGGCCCGGACACACGGTCTGCGACCAGCGCATCTTCTTCATCGCCAGCGATGGCGATCTCATGGAAGGCATCTCGCACGAGGCCGCTTCCCTCGCCGGACACCTCGGGCTCGGCCGGCTGGTGGGCTTCTACGACGACAACCACATCACCATCGACGGCTCCACCAGCCTCGCCTACAGCGACGACGTCGCCCGACGCTTCGAGGCCTACGGCTGGCAGGTGCAGCGCCTCGAGGACGGCAACGATCTCGAGGCTCTAGAGCGGGCCACGCGTGCCGCCATCGCCGAAACCAGCCGGCCGTCCCTGGTGCTCGTCCGCACCCACATCGGCTACGGCAGCCCGCACAAACAGGACACGGCGGAAGCCCACGGCGCCCCGCTCGGCGCCGAGGAGGTGCGTCTCACCAAGGCCGCCCTCGGCTGGCCGTGGCCGGAGGCCTTCTACGTCCCCGAGGAAGCCCGGGCTGAGTGGCTGCATTGCCGGGAACGGGGCGCCAAGCTCCAGGCGGAATGGGAAGCACGCTGGCAGGCCTACGCCCGCGCCCACCCCGAAGCGGCGCGGGAGCTCGAACGGCGCCGCCACGCCCAGCTGCCCCCGGGCTGGGAGGAAGATCTGCCGCGCTTCGGTCCTGCCGAGCCCGCCATGGCGACGCGCGAGGCTTCGGGCAAGGTGCTGAATGCCCTGGCGCCGCGTCTGCCCGAGCTCGTCGGCGGTTCCGCCGATCTGGCGCCGTCGAACAACACGCTGCTCCGTCTCTCGGGGAACTTCTCGCGCAGCGCGCCCGCGGAGCGCAACCTGCGCTTCGGGGTGCGCGAGCACGGCATGGGTGCGGTCTTGAACGGCATGGCTCTCTTCGGTGGGGTGATCCCCTATGGCGGCACCTTCCTCATCTTCTCCGATTACATGCGCCCTTCCATCCGCCTGGCGGCGCTCATGGGACTGCACGTGCTCTATGTCTTCACCCACGATTCGATCGGTCTCGGTGAAGACGGCCCGACGCACCAGCCCGTGGAGACGCTGACCGCGCTGCGCTGCATCCCGAACCTGGTGGTGTTGCGGCCGGCCGACGCGGCGGAAACGGCAGCCGCGTGGAGCTTCGCCATCCGCCGTCGCGGCGGCCCGGTGGCTCTCGTGCTCACCCGGCAGAAGCTCGCCTCCCTGCCCGCGGCGGCCGGCGAGGGCGGCGTGGAGCGCGGCGGCTATGTCCTCACGGATGCCACCGGCGGCCCCCCGGAGCTACTGCTCCTCGCCAGCGGTTCGGAAGTGGGACTGGTGCTCGAGGCCTCGCGCCTGCTCCGCGAGGTGCGGACGCGCGTGGTCAGCATGCCGAGTCACGAGCTCTTCGCGGCCCAGCCCGCGTCGTATCGCGACGCCGTGCTCCTTCCGGGCGTGCCGCGCCTCGCCGTCGAAGCGGCGCATCCCCTCTCCTGGGCCCGCTGGCTCGCTCCTGAGGACGACGTGGTCGGCATCGAGCGCTTCGGCGCCTCCGCGCCGGCGGCGAAGCTCTTCGAGGCCTTCGGCTTCACACCCACCGCGGTGGCAGCACGGGCCAGCGCGCTCCTGCAGCGCTCCCGCGACTCTGGTTGAACGGGGGTCGCGGGGCATGGTATCCTGTGCCGCGCTGCGACTCTCGAGGATCCGGCAACGCCGACAACATCCTATCGAGGTCACGATCCCGAGCCACTGTTAACGCGACCTGCACGACACCCCTCAAGAGCCCCGACCGCGGGGCACGGGTGTCTTACATCCTTTGCTTCGCAGCCGTGGAGGCCGTGCAGATGCCGCGTCGCGCCGTGCGCCACTCGGTTTTTCTCTTCGCCGCGTTCCTGGCTGGCGCCTTCACGGCGCCCGCGGGTCACGCTGGAACTCTCCGTCAAGAAGTCCGCCTCGACCTCTCCCGCTTGCAGCTCCAGGCAGCACCGGCCGGCGGCACGGTGGTGCAGGTCCCCGGCATGGGGCGCACCTGGGAGCAGGGGTTCCCGGAGCTCCCTTATGTCGTGCTCACCCTTCTCGTGCCGCAGGGACAGCGGCTCATCGCCGTCCATGTCGCCGGTGGGTCGCCCGCGCGCTCCGTGGGAGGTCAGGTGACCCTGCAAGCGGCGCAGCCCAAGCAAACCGACGACGGGGATCTCGTCCAGCCTCGACCTGCGCGGCTCGGGAAGAGCGGTGCGGCGCTCTATCCGGCGGTGGAAGCAGAGCCGGGAGGCAGCGGGGCGCTGCACGGCTACCAGCTGGCGAGCGTGCGCCTCTACCCGGTGCGCTACGAAGCCGGCACCGGCAAGATCCTGGTGCGGGATCGCTTCGACCTCGATCTGGACCTCGAGCCCACCGCGGCTCCGTTCCTGCAGCGCCAGCGCTTCGACGCCTCGGTGGAAGCCACGGCCCGGCAGGAGGTGGAGCGGCTAGTGCTCAATCCCGAAGCCCTGGGCACTTACGAGCGGCGCATCGGCGTCCTCGTGGAGAGCGAGCGCCGCGGCTTCCGTCCCACCCAGGCGCCGAGCCTCGAGGGCAGCCCGGTGGAGAACGTGATCATCACCAGCCAGGCCCTGGCGGCGAACTTCCAGGTGCTGGCCGACTGGAAGACCCAGCGCGGCGTGCCCACGGTGGTGCGCACCCTCGAGTGGATCCAGGCGAACTACCAGCACGGCAGCGATCTGCAGGAGACGGTGCGGAACTTCATCCGCTCCGCCTACTCGCTGTGGTCTTCGCACTTCGTCCTCCTCGGCGGTGACACCGATGTCGTCCCGGCACGCTACGGCTACTCCGAGTTCGGCCCGGAAACGGATCGATACATTCCCACGGACATGTACTTCGCCTGCCTCGACGGCAATTGGAACGCCGACGGAGACGCTCTCTGGGGCGAAGCGGCCATCCCCACCGACACGCCGGTGGACGAACCGGATCTCTACGCCGAAGTCTTCGTCGGCCGCCTGCCGGTGAGCACGCCGGCCGAGGCCGGGGCGCTCATCAGCAAGATCATCCAATACGAGGCGCCGTCGGTGACCACCTACCAGGACGAGATGCTCTTCCTGAGCGAGGTTCTTTTCCCGGTGGATTGGGCGCCCGGACAGGTCGTCATCGAGGACGGCGCGGATTACAGCGAGTACGGTTTGCTGCCGCTGGTCTCCCCCTCCACCACCGTGACCAAGCTGTACCAGAACTACACCGCCTTCACCGGCGCCGGGCAGCTGACACTGCAGAGCACTCTATCGGCGCTCGCGGCCGGACCGGGTTTCGTCAACCACATCGGCCACGGCTTCCGCTACAACATGTCCGTGGGCGACGTCTCAATGCTCACCCATCACGCCGTGGCTTTGAACAACACGACCCGGCGCTTCGTCCTCTACATGCTCAACTGCACGGCCACGGCCTTCGACTTCCCCTGCCTCGCCGAGTCCTACCTCGACGCGCCCGGCGGCGCCGTGGCCGTGCTCGGCTCGACGCGCGCCGCCTTCCCGCTCCCGTCGCGCAACTACAATGTTGGCTTCTTCCAGGCCATGTACGATGGCGTGGTCGCCAAGAACCTCGGCGTGCTCTTCACCGCCAGCAGGCTGCCGTACACGCCGTACGCCTACTACGACACCTCCGACCACTACACCCACTTCCTCTACAACCTGCTCGGCGATCCCGAGATGGTGGTGCACACCAGCAACCTGCAGAGCACCGCGGTGACCGCTCCCGCCAGCCTCGGGCTCGGCCTCACCCAGGTGCAGGTGACGGTGACGACGAACGGCGTGCCGCGGGCGAACGCACTGGTGTGCCTGCAGAAAGGTACGGAGGAGTACGAGCACGGCCGCACCGACGGCGCCGGGCAAGTGACGCTGGCCTTCGTGGCCGAGACGCCGGGCAGCGCCGTTCTCACCGCCAGCGGCCAGAACATGACCACCTGGGTGAGCACCCTTCCGGTCAACGCCTCGGTCGCCCCGTACGTGCACGTGCAGAACTTGGTCGTCGACGACGACAACAATGGCGGCACGGTGGGGAACGGAGACGGTCGCATCGACTCGGGCGAGACCGTGGCCCTCGACCTCACCTTCGCCAACAGCGGTAACGGCGCCGCCAGCGGCGTGAGCGGCGTCCTTCGCCTCACTAGCCCCTGGGCGACGGTGCAGGACAGCACCTACACCGTCGGCAACGTGGGCAGCGGTGGCAGCGTCCTGGTGAGCGGACCGGTGCGCTTCGCCGTCTCCGCCAGCGCTCCCGACGGCGCCGTCCTCGCTTGCCGGTTCGCGAGCACCAACGGCTCGGCGACCTGGAACGACACGGTGAACCGGGTGCTGCACGCGCCGGGGATGCAGCTCGTCCTGGTGGACGTGCTCGACCCGGCTCCGGGCGGGAACAACGACGGCACCATCCAGGCCGGGGAAACCTTCGATCTCGTTCCCAGCTTCAAGAACTACGGCAGCGGCGCCGCCATCGGACTGCAATCGACGCTGCTCTCCAGCGACCCGGACATCGTGCTCACGGTGAACAACATCAGTGTGGGCACCGCGGCACCCTTGCAGGAGCTGGTGGCGGCCAATCACTTCCGCCTGCAAGAGAACAGTCTGCAGGAGAACCCGCTCACCTTGCAGCTCGTCGACACCTATGGCCACATGAAGAGCTGGAATCTGACCCTGCGCGGCCCGGTGGCGCCGGACGCACCGGTACTCGACCCGAGCCAGGGTTCGACCGTCATGGTCTGCACCTGGACGCCGTCCGTCGAGCCGGACCTGGCGGGATACCACTTGTACCGGAGCCAGACGGGTCTCCCGCCCTGGACCCGAGTGACCCTCGACCGCACCAACGGCGTCGCCTACTACCGCGACAGCGGTCTCACCCCGAGCACGAAGTACTTCTATTACGTCAGCGCCGTCGACAGCTCGGGGAACGAAAGCGCCCCGTCGCCGCTCGCCTCGGCGAACACGAGTCCCTCCCAGCTCGCGGGTTGGCCTATCCAGATGGCGGCAGTGAGCTCGTGCCCCCCCGCGGTGGGCGACATCACCGGGGACGGGAACAAGGACATCGTGGCGGGGAACTTGAGCGTCTA
>DASRJW010000023.1 GCA_035649275.1 Candidatus Krumholzibacteriia bacterium | reverse complement strand
GGTTTTGTCCTCGCTTGGCCGCTCATGATCTACAACGTCTTCACCGATGCGCCACTCTGGGGTTGGTTGCTCCTGAGCGTGTTGCAAACGCTCGTCGCCATCCCGCTCCTGGTGTATTTCTTCGGCAAGGGCGCCTACTGCGGCTGGATCTGCTCGTGTGGGGCGCTGGCGGAGACGCTGGGGGATACGCAGCGCCACAAGATGCTGCACGGGCCGCGCTGGAATCGCCTCAACATGCTGGGACAGGGGATCCTGGCGCTCGCCATCCTGCTGCTCCTCCTCCGCATCGCTTGGTGGAACTGGCCGCAGAGCGCGTTTCTCCGTGCCGTGAACCTTGCGGCCAAGGACGGTAGCGGCGTCCCTGGCGCCCTGCACCTCTTGAGCTACAAATGGATCGTCGACGTTTTCCTGGCCGGCGTCCTGGGCTATGGCCTCTACTTCTGGTGCAGCGGCCGCATGTGGTGCCGGTTCGCCTGCCCGCTCGCGGCGCTCATGCACGTGTACGCCCGCTTCTCTCGCTTCCGCATCCTGGCGGAGAAGAAGAAGTGCATTTCCTGCAACGTCTGCACCTCCGTCTGTCATCAGGGCATCGACGTGATGAACTTCGCCAACAAGGGCCTGCCCATGGCCGACCCAGAGTGTGTGCGCTGCAGCGCCTGCGTGCAGAGCTGCCCGACCGGTGTCCTCACCTTCGGCCAGGTGGATCCCAAGACGGGAGCGGTGCTGCACCGCGACCGTCTCGCCGCTTCGCCGGTGCAGATGGCGGAGGGGAGCGGCGGCTGATCCTTCGCCCCAGCCCCGCCCGGACGGCGCTTGCGGTACACTGCCCCCCATGCTTTCCCTGCGCGATCGGCTCGTCTTCGTCACCGGTGCGAGCAGCGGCATCGGGCGTTCCTGCGCTCGCGCCTTCGCCGCCGAGGGGGCGCGGCTGCTCCTTGCGGCGCGGCGGCTCGAACGCCTACGCGAGCTCGCCCGCGAGCTCGAGGCGGCACATGGTACGGCCACGCATTGCGTGCAGATGGACGTGCGCGTGACGGCGCAGGTGGAGAGCGAGCTCGGCAAGCTGCCGGCGGCGTGGAAGGAGATCGACGTCCTGATCAACAACGCCGGTCTGTCCCGCGGCCTCGCCACCCTGCAGGAGGGAAGCACGGAAGACTGGGACGAGATGATCGACACCAACGTGAAGGGCTTGCTCTACGTGACGCGGGCGGTTCTACCGGGCATGCTGGAGCGGCAGCGCGGCCACGTGATCAACATCGGTTCCATTGCGGGGAGGGAGGTCTACAGCAAGGGCGGTGTCTACTGCGCCAGCAAGTATGCCGTGCGAGCGCTCACCCAGGCCCTCAGGGTGGACCTGCACGGCACGCCGATCCGGGTCAGCACCGTCGATCCTGGATTGGTGGAGACGGACTTCAGCAGCGTCCGTTTTCGGGGCGATGAGGAACGGGCGCGGAAGGTCTATGCGGACACCCGGCCGCTCACGCCGGAGGACGTGGCAGACGCGGTGCTTTTCTGCGCCACCCGACCTCCCCATGCCACGGTGGCGGAGCTGGTGCTCCTCGCCTCCGACCAGGCCACGGCCACGACGATCCTACGACGCACCCCGCCGCCCTAGAGAGGCCGGCGCTACTGCTTCTCGATGCGAAAACGGACGACGCGCTCGCCGTCATCGTCCGTGCGGACACCCCAGAGCTGCTGGCCGCGACGGAACAGAACCCTGGTGCTCCGAGGCATCTCGATGCTGCCGAGAAAAGCGCCCTCCGGCGCGAAGACGTCGAAGACCTGAGGTTCCCGCCACGGGAACAGGTGGCGCTTGTCACCGGGCGCGCGTGGAGGGACGTCTTGCTTCTCTGCCGCGACGTAGCGCTGCACCCAGATCCTCCCGTCGTCGCTGACGCAGAGACCCTTGAAAGCGGGTTTCCGCGCCGGGATGGTGTGGCTCACCGCGGGTTGGCCGCGTTCGAGACTGCGCTTGCGGAAGTATTCGTCCCAAGCGAGCCACTGGTCTCTTTCCTCGGGAAGGACCGCCACGGGTTCGTAGGGGTGCGTGATGTGACGGGGCGCGTCGGGCAAGCGCATCTCGAGGGAGTAGTTCTCGTTGTTCCCAACGACGAGGTACCCCAGGGGGCTCCAGGCCCAGAGCGTCGCGGGATGGAGGCTGCCCGTGTCGGCTTCCTCCTCGGGCAGTGAGATGCGCCCCAAGGTTTTGCCTGTGGGTGAAACCTGGAGCAAGAACTCTCGCCAGTCGTTCGACTGGCCGCCCGCCGGCTCGCGGGACCATAGATAGAGATTGCCCTCGACGTCATGATGCAGCATGTCGGAGGCGAACAGGCTGTTCGAGACGCGGAAGTTGTGGAGAGCGTCACCGTCCGGCTTGTAGATCGTGATCCGTTGGTTCCGCCCGTCATAGATCGCCAGGTTGCCGTTGGGCAGGACCGTCATGCCGAGGATGAGAAGGTACTCTCCAGGCGCCTCGCCCTTGCGGCCGATCGTGCGCACGAAGCGCCCGTCGGCGTCATAGGCGCGGAGGGTTTCGAGCTGGTCGTCGGCCACGTAGATCGAGCCC
>DASRJW010000022.1 GCA_035649275.1 Candidatus Krumholzibacteriia bacterium | reverse complement strand
CTTGCCGCTCGCCCGGGCCCCCTCCGGCGTGAAAGCTCGCTCCTTCGAGACGATGACGAGGGGCAGATCGCGACCCTGGCCCGACTTGCCGTAGCTCGTGAGCCGGAGCCAGCGGGAAGCCTGCTCCAACCGCTTCAGGTAACGCATGGTCTCGTCGTAGTCAGGCGTCCGCCGGTAGGATGTTGCCTCGGCGGGCGTGATCCACTCGCGGGGAACGGGGCCCGAAGTGAGCGTCGACTCGGTGACGGCGACCTCACCCGCGTGGACTTTGAACACGAGAGAATTCACCGAGAGCAGTGCAGCGAGCGCGAGAGCGAGAGCGCCAGGCCCATTTCGCATCGGTTCCCCGCGCTCACTTCGAGTTGCAAACCGGGCAGCCCTTGTCGAACACGACCCGCCAGCGGCCATCCGCTTCGCGTCGCCAGATGGAGTTGAAGGTGCCGATCTGCTTGCCGGCAGGATCGAGGACGGGGCCGCTGCTGAGCGCCAGCGTCCCCGATTCGAGGACCTCGACCGTCTCCGGCGTCCAGGAGAAGGGGGCCTTCTCGCCGGCGAAGAACCCCTTCCAGCCTCCGACCACGGCGGCTTTGCCGCGCAGGACTCCCTCCCGGCCGAAGAAGAGTGCTTCCTCGGCCAGGTGGGATTCGAAGGCGTCGAGCTTCCGGTCGGCCAGGCTCTTGGCGAATGCCGTCTCGGCGGCACGCACCTGTTGTGTGAGCTGTTCGCGCGTTTCACCACGGGCCGGCCCGGCGAGCACTGCGGCGGCCAAGCATGAAACGAGGATCCAAACGCTTTTCATCGCGATCGCCCTCCCATTGCCAACCAACGGCTGCCGCTTTCAACCGGGGAAACGCCCTCGTGGCGGTTCCCAGAGCTCGATGCGATTTCCTTCGGGATCCATGACCCAACCGAAGGAGCCGAACTCTGAGGTCTCCGTGCGTTCGTCGACGACACAACCCTCGGCGCGCAAAGCGTCGAGCACCGCGGCGAGATTCAGAACCCGATAATTGATCATGAACGGCGCTTTGCTCGGGTCGAAATAGGTGGAAGACGCCGGGAAGATGCTCCAAACGGTGACCTCCTCTGACGCCACATCGGTGGCGCTGGCCGCAGCAGTCGTCTCTGCGCCTCCACCAAGACCGTCACGGGCATCGTGGCGATCCCGCGCCGTGTCCCAGCGGAAGGAAGTTCCGCCCCAGTCCTGGATGTCGAGCCCCAGATGCTCGCGGTACCAGGCGCGGAGCGCCTCCGGATCCCGCGCCTTGAAGAAGACGCCCCCGATTCCGGTGACCCGTTTCATGCGACTCGGCCCCCACTGATTCCCAGGGAACGGCCACGACGCATAACACGAACGCGAGACTGGCTACAAGTCTCGAGGTGCTTGGCGACGGCGATCGCGTCACGCTCGCCCAGCCGAACTACCGTCCCGCTTCGGCCGTTCGGGATGCCGGCCGCACGACGCCATCGGCACCCGTGGCGCCGACGTCCCGCCGCACGTAGAGACCTGCGATCGGTGCCGACCCGGGTGCAGGCCGGTCTTCCCACACCGGAGCGTAGGCGGCGGCGAAGTCAGGATCCGCGTCGAAGCCAGTCACACCCATCCAGAAGGTGTGCACCCACACGGCTTCCGGCCTCCGCACCCCCAAGATGTGCACTCGGATCGACTCGCGGTCGCGTCGCACCGTCCGCCCCAGCTGCCGGTCCGTCAGCCCGACGAGGTCGATGACCCGGAAGTGATCCTCCCACAGGGCGCCACCGACGTCGGGCGTGAGCACGGCGACCCGCGGCCCGAGCGGCTTCAGGGCGCGAGCGATGCGGCGACTCGTCTCGCGCCCGGCATCGAGCGGCAGCGTCGGTGCCACGACGAAGGCCGGTGTGTGCCTGGCGCTGTACATGCCCGCGATCCCAACCGCAAACACGGCGGCGACGGCGACGATGGCGCTCCGAAAACGCGCGCGCTCCAAAGCGTCCCAGAGGAGAACGAACCCCGCGGCGGGACCGAAAAGGAACATGGGCGTCGCAAAGCGGTGCTCCAGCATCCAGTCCCCCGGGAGCGCGAGAACGATCGAGGTTGCGCTGGCGAAAAAGAGGAAAAGCATGGTGCTGGCGCTTCGCTCCGGCGTCGACCAGCGGCGCAGGCGTCGTCCCAGGGCATGGAACCCGCAGGCGACCGCAACGATGACGAGGGTCCCCGAGGCCAGGACCGTGGCGACGACCAGGGGCAGGGGCCAGCGCGCGAGCATCCAAGCGAAGATCGCGGCTCCCTCGCCCTTCTTCGCATAGAAGGTGTTGGGGAAGACATCGTGGAAGTAGGCGCTCCGGAACAAGGTGAGGAGAAACCACGGAAGTACGAAGGCCCCGACGTAAGCAAGGAGATTGCGTCGCCGGCGACTCGTGTCCGGTCCGAGGCCGAAGAGAAAGGGCGGGATCCAGAAGTAGAAAGCCCCATCGGGCCGCGTGCAGAAGAGAAGAAAGAGGATTCCGCCCGCGAGGAGCGCCCGCTTCGTTCGCACCGGCTCGTTCACAATCGATGCGCCTGTGACCGAGCCGCTCGCGATCGGCGCGGCCATGACCACGGCCAGAATCACGGCCATGCAGACGTACAGGGCGTTTTCCAACCCCGAGGCGCACCAGATGACGAAGCCCGAGGTGAGGGCGGCCGCTGCCAAGCCGGCCGTCGCCAACCATGCAGGCCGGCGGCCGCCAGCCGTGACCAGGCGGGCGATGCCCACGAATGCGACTCCGACGAAGCAGCCACCGAGGATCTTCGGCGTCAGCACCGGATCGAAAACCCGCAGACCCATGGGTAGGGCGAGAAGGAGCACCCAAAGCAGATTGGTGAAGCCTTCGACGGGGACCTCGCCCGGCTGCGCCACCAGACCGTGACCTGCGGCGAGGTTGCGGGCATAGGCGAAAGAGATTCCCGCGTCGTCCACGATCCAGTCGCCGAGACGCGCGGCGTGAACCAGGTAGAGCGTCAAGCCCAAGGCGGCCGGCAGCCACACCATCCGCAGGGGGGAGCCGCGTCCTGCCCGCACCGTGAGATTCCTTCCGCTCAAATCACGCTGGCACTGGGAGTGCTGGCTCGGGCATCCCCGGCCGACTCTCGCTCGCCGAGCCTCGGCTGCAGGAGGATAGGAGCTCTCGCCCCGACTCGGATGAGGGATGATAGTGGATACGCAGGGTCCACGAGTGCAAGGATGGCGCCATGTCGCGTGATGCACTGTCGCTGAGTGAAGCGCGTCGGATAGCGCTCGCCGCCCAAGGGGCTCACCTCCCACGACCCGGCAGGGGGGCGACCACCGCGCACCTGCGGCGCCTCATCCATCGGCATGGGTTGTTGCAGATCGACTACGCCAACGTGCTCCTCCCGGCCCACTACCTGGTGCCCTTCTCCCGCCTCGGCCCCTACGACATGGCACGTCTCGACGATCTCGTCTACCGCAAGCGCGAGTTCATCGAGCAGTGGGCGCGCGAAGCCTCCATCGTGCCCGTGGAAACCTGGCCATTGCTGCGCCATCGCATGCAGGAGCACGACCGGCGAGCCCGAGCCTTCGGCGCCTTCTTGCGCGGGTACCGAGGTTACGCCGAGCGCGTCCTCGATACCGTGCGGAGCCGTGGCCCCTCGACCGCCGAAGACATGCCCCCACACGACGGCCCGGAACGGCGCAACGATTGGTGGGGGTGGAGTGTGGCGAAGACTGCGTTGGAAGCGCACTTCGCTCGTGGCACGCTCGCCGTGGCCTACCGCCGTCCCGCCGACTGGGCACGTGTGTATGATCTGACGGAACGTGTGCTGCCTCGGGAAATAGACGCCCGCGTGGCGGGGGACGAAGCGCAACGGGAATTGCTGTTGCGCGCCGCGCGCGCCCACGGCGTCGGTACGGTGACGGATCTCGCCGATTACTACCGCATCCCGGTGCGGGAGGCGCGCCCGCGTCTCGCCGAACTCGTTGCCGGGGGCCAGCTGCGGTCGGTGCAAGTGGAAGGCTGGCGGGATCCCGCCTACCTCCATCCCGAGGCCGAGCTGCCCCGGCGCGTCGAAGCCTGCGCCATCCTCTCCCCCTTCGACCCCATCATCTGGCACCGGCCGCGTCTGGCGCGACTGTTCGAGTTCGATTACGTCCTCGAGATCTGGACCCCTCGCGCGAAGCGGCGGTGGGGTTACTACGTGCTGCCGTTCCTCCTGGGCGATCGCTTGGTGGCGCGCGTCGACCTCAAAGCCGATCGCCCCAGCCGCCGGCTGATCGTGCAAGCGGCGTATCGCGAAGCACACGCACGCGCCGGCGAAGTGGCCGCTGCACTGGCTGCGGAGCTGCGCACCCTCGCATCCTGGCTGGAGCTGGACACGATCATCGTGGCGCGGCGTGGTGGTCTGGCCCGGGCACTCGCCGCCTGCCTGCGCCACTGAACTCGTCTCTAGCGGTAAAGACCTTTCACGTGGGACCAGGTTGCTTGCTCGACTGCAACAGTGCACGTGGGACCCGAGGGATTGACGATCAGCTGGCCACCGCTGACGCAGACAGGCGTAAAGTCCGGAAAGTTGCACCGGGTGAGGATCGGGCTCGAGCAGGCGGCCCACGGGTACGACGAAGGAGTACCGGCTACCACGGTGACATAGTGGTTGTTGGCGAAATTCGTGCCGCTGATACTCCATAGATCCACGATGGCCAGAAGCACTAGTGGATTCCGCTGGCAATCCGGGTCGTCAGGCTCGGTCACGAAAAAGGTCAGGCTCCAGCGCCGTAGGGTCTCCTCGGTCAAGATTTGAGGGTCCGAGATCTGCCCCCTGTCGAGCGTTGGCGATGGAATTACAACGTTCTTGGTCCAGCCTGAGGGGAGCTGTCCCGGCGTGTCCGTTTCGAGCCCCTGAAGGTACAGCTCCGCGGTCTGCATGCCAGCCAGTGTCGCGCCGGCAAGCCGCGCATAAACGCCGATCGATAGCCGATATAGCACTCCGCCGAAGAGGGATGCGACCGTGGCTTGGCAGGAACCGAAGTC
>DASRJW010000021.1 GCA_035649275.1 Candidatus Krumholzibacteriia bacterium | reverse complement strand
TCCAGATGTCCTCGCGCCGTACGTGCATGCCGCGGATGTCGTTGAGCATGCCGTCGTTGGTTTCGCCCACGACGGCGTTCACCGAGCGCACCTCGCTGTTGCCCGGCTGCCGCAACGTCCAGGCCACCACGGCCTCCACCGCCGTGCCCACTGCGAGTGTGTTGGTAAGCACGATGGGCGTTTCGAGCCGCCCGAGCTCTCGCACCTGCAGGAAGCCCGCAGCCTTGCCGAAGCCGTTGCCGACGTACACTGCCGCGGGTGCCTGGCGCTGGAACGGGTCGCCTGGGTGCGGCAGGATCGCGGTGACCCCAGTACGCACCGAGTCGCCTTCGATGCGAGTGCAATGACCGACGCGCACGCCGGCGACGTCGGTGATCGCGTTCCAGCGCCCCGGTTGCAGCACCCCCAGCCGCACACCGAGGTCGCGGAGGCGCGGCCGCTCGCCTTCCGCCGCGCCGGTGACCACCAAGACCGCAACGAGACACCGGATTCCGAAGTGGAGTCCGTGCCATACCGGCTCGGCATACGGGAGCGGAGCAGCCACGAGCCCTTCGCCAGGTGTGCGTCCGGGGCGTCTTAGCCCTTGCAAGCGTGGATCGGCGGCGATCCTAGCATGGAGCAGCCTGGGCTCGGCGCAGCGGGCTGGCCGTTTGCTTCACTGGTGATCCCGTCGCGGCCGTTGTAGGCTCCGGTCAGGCGTTCCCCCATCCCGGGTCACGTCGTCCCCGATCCGTGTCCTTGGCGCGGCGCAGCAGAGCGTGGTCATGTCCGAAGACGAAACCATCGTTCCGGGTTGGTCGGACGGCAACCCGATCGAGCCGGGCCGGCCCCCGCAGCGTGAGCCGCATAGTGTGGCACCCCCAGCGACGCCACCACCTTCCTCCGCGCCCGAAGAAGCGCCGCCGGGCATGCCTCACGACGTGGAGGCGACGTTGCATTCCGCCGACGTCCCGAGCGCCGGCCACACGGCACCCACCGACGGCCTCATCGGCAAGTACAAGCTGCTGCAACGCATTGGCGCCGGGGGCATGGGCGAGGTCTACGAGGCCCAGCAGCTCGAGCCCATCCGCCGTCGAGTCGCTCTCAAGCTCATCAAACGCGGCATGGACACCGACGCCATCGTGGCGCGCTTCGAATCGGAGCGCCAAGCCCTGGCGCTCATGGATCACGATTGCATCGCCAAGGTCTACGACGCCGGCGCCACCCCCGACGGCCGTCCGTACTTCGTCATGGAGTACGTCAAGGGCATCCCGATCACGGATTACTGCGAGAAGAGTCGTCTCCCCACCAAGGCACGGCTCGAGCTCTTCCTGCGCGTGTGCGAGGGTGTCCAGCACGCCCACCAGAAGGGCATCATCCACCGCGACCTCAAGCCCACCAACGTGCTCGTCACGGTGCACGAGGACAAGGCGATCCCCAAGATCATCGACTTCGGCCTGGTCAAGGCCACGGCCCAATCCCTCACCGACCGCACCCTCTTCACCGAGCTCGGCCAGATGATGGGTACTCCGGAGTACATGAGCCCGGAACAAGCCGAGATGTCCGGCCTCGACATCGACACGCGCACCGACGTCTACTCCCTCGGTGTCCTCCTCTACGAGATCCTCGTGGGCAGCCTCCCCTTCGATCCCAAGACCCTGCGCCAAGGCGGTTACGAGGAAATCCGCCGCAAGATCCGCGAGGAGGAGCCGCAGCGGCCCAGCACGCGCCTCACCGTCCTCGCGTCGACGGGTGACGCTGCGCCGCGCCCGCGCACCGAGATGGTGGCGTTGTCCAAACAGCTGCGCGGTGATCTCGACTGGATCGTCATGACGGCGATGGAGAAGGACCGGGCGCGGCGCTACGCCTCCGCTTCCGATCTCGCCGCCGACATCGTCCGCCATCTGAAGAACGAGCCCGTCCTCGCCGGCCCACCCAGCCACCGCTATCGCATGAAGAAGTTCGTCCTGCGCCACAAGGTAGGCGTGGCGGCCGCGTCGGCGGTGATGGCCGCGGTGATCCTGGGGATGGTCGGCACCACCTTGGGCCTGCTGCGCGCACGCCGAGCGCAGCGCGTTGCCAGCGAGGAAGCCGCCACCTCCCGGCAGGTTTCCGACTTCCTCGTCGGTCTGTTCAAGGTGGCCGATCCTGAATCCACCCTCGGGAGCACGATCACCGCTCGGCAGATCCTCGACCAGGGCGCGGCCCGCATCGAGCACGAACTACAGGATCAGCCGCAGACCCAGGCCCGCCTCCTCTACACCATGGGCAACGTCTACAAGAATCTCGGACTCTACGGTCAGGCGCAGCCGCTACTCGAGAAGTCCTACCACTTACGGCAGGGTTCGCGACACGATGAGGACCTGGCGTTGGCCAGCAATCTCGCCAGCCTGGGCGACCTGGCGCGCTTGCGAGGAAACCTGACGATGGCAGAGTCACTCCTCGTCGAAGCCGTTGCCGCGAAGGAGAAGCTCCTCGGACCCGACGATCCCCAGGTGGCCGCCAGCCTCAACGAGCTCGGTGTGGCCTACACGGCGCACGGCAAGTTCCCCGACGCCGAATCGACTTTGGTCCGAGCCCGCGGTATCCGCGAGCACGCCCTGGGACCCCAGCACCCCGAGTTGGCCGAGACACTCAATTACCTCGGCGTCCTCTACTGGCGCCAGGGCCGCTACGCCGCCGCGGAGTCTCTCTACTTGCGCGCCATCACCATCTGGGAACAGACGCGCGGCGAGAATCATCCGGACCTCGGACGGGCCTTCGGCAACCTCGGCATTCTCTATCTCACGGTGGGGAAGTACGCCGACGCCGTCCCAGCTTACGAACGCGCTGTGTCGATCTACGAGAAGGTGTTGGGTCCGGAACACACGCGCACGGGGCAGGCCCTCGGGAATCTCGGCCGCGCCTACAACGAACTAGAAGACTATGCGAAGGCGGCACCGCTCTTCGAGCGCTCCCTCGCTATCTTGGAGAAGCGTCTCGGTCCCGACCACCCGAGTGTCGCCACCATGCTCAACAACATTGCGAACGTGAAGATGAAGCTGAACGACGATGCGGCAGCCGAACCGCTCTTCCGGCGCGCCTTGCAGATCCGCGAGCGTGCTCTCGGACCGGACCACCCCGACGTGTGGTGGACCGTTGCCGATCTCGGCGTGCTCTACCGGGATCGCGGCGACTATGCCGCCGCCGAGCCGCTCTTCCGGCGGGCGCTCGCCTCCTTCGAACGCCTCGACCAGGGCGACGGCGTGGCGTGGACCTTGAACGACCTCGGCATCCTCTTCACCAAGCGGCACGAGTTCTCCACCGCCGAAGCCTATTTCAAGCGCGCCGTACCGGCCTTCGATACGGCTCTCGGCTCCAATCATCCCGATCTCGCCAAGTGCCTCGACAATTACGCCACACTCCTGCGGCAAGCAGGGCGCGCCGGAGACGCAGAATCCCTGGAACGGCGGGCCCAGGCGATCCGGGCCAGTCGGCAACCGAGCTGAAGCCTGGTCGAACTCGACCCGACGAACTAGACCTGACGAATTTGACCCGACGAATTTCACCCGACGAACATGACCCGACCCGAAGTCTCCGGTAAGATTCCTGAGTCCCGCTACATTCCCGCCCCCAGATCGACCCGCTCGAGAGAGGCACCCCGAGATGCTGAAGGGCTTCTTCGTCCTTTCGGCCAGCCTGGGCCTCGTCCTGGCTGGCTGTTCGTTGCAGGAATCGCCGGTTTCGCCGCAGACCCAACGAGTTCAGTGTGTTCAACAACCTGAACCAGCGCGGCGGTGGGGACATCCCCGACTGAGGCCAGGAGCACGGCGCGTGGGAGCGCCGACGCGGTCAGCGCTCTGAACGCCAGCCGGACATCGCGGGCGCCGCGTTTCGACGAGGGACGCGGCGCCAGCTGCTTTCGGCGCCTCGACGAGGGGCGTCGTCCCTGCCGCTCTTGGCGCCCCGCCCCGTGATACCATCCATGGCGTTGGCCCTTGCGCTCGAGTGCCTGCGTTTCCAGCTTCGGTCCACAGAGAAGGAACGGATGGAGTACACGAACCAGAAGCGCATCCAGCCGTTACTCGAGAGCCTCGGCCGGCGGATCGTCGTCCTCGACGGCGCCATGGGCACGATGCTGCAGACCTACCGGCTGGGGGAAGCGGAGTTCCGTGGCGAGCGGTTCCGCGACTGGTCGCGCGACCTCAAGGGCGACAACGACGTCCTCTGTCTGACGCGCCCCGAGGTAGTGCGCGAGGTGCACGAGGGCTTCCTGGATGCCGGTGCCGACATCGTTTCCACCAACACCTTCACCGCCACCTCGGTGTCGCAGGCCGACTACGACCTCGGTTCCTTCGCCTACGACATCAACGTCGCCGGGGCGCAGATCGCCCGCGCCGCCGCCGACGCCTGGACGCGCCGCACGCCGGAGCGCCCGCGCTTCGTGGCCGGCTCGCTCGGGCCGACCAACCGCACCGCCTCCATGTCGCCGGACGTCAACGATCCGGGGCTGCGCAACATCACCTTTGCCGAGCTCGCCGCCTCTTACGGCGATGCGGCCCGCGGTCTCGTGGACGGTGGCGCCGACATCCTGCTGGTGGAGACGATCTTCGACACGCTGAACGCCAAGGCAGCTCTCTTCGCCATCGAGGAGTTCTTCGAGTCGCGCGGCCTACGTCTTCCGGTCATCGTTTCCGGCACGATCACCGACGCCTCGGGGCGCACCCTTTCCGGCCAGGTCGTCGAAGCGTTCTGGTATTCCGTGCGTCACGCCCGGCCCTTCGCCGTGGGCCTCAACTGCGCGCTCGGCACCCTGCAGCTACGCCCCCACGTGGAGGAGCTCTCGCGCCTCGCCGACGTGCCCGTCTCCGCGCACCCGAACGCCGGCCTCCCCAATGCTTTCGGCGGCTACGACGAC
The DNA here is from genome assembly GCA_035649275.1 of Candidatus Krumholzibacteriia bacterium. NCBI lineage: Bacteria > Candidatus Krumholzibacteriota > Candidatus Krumholzibacteriia > Candidatus Krumholzibacteriia bacterium. The sequence goes on along the minus strand of DASRJW010000021.1, from coordinate 15,425 downwards.
ACGCCGGAAATGATGGCCATGGCGCTCGCCGAGTGGGCAAGCAGCGGTTTCCTGAACATCGTCGGCGGTTGCTGCGGCACGACACCGGACCACATCCGCGCCATCGCCGCTGCCGTGGCGGACCTGCCGCCGCGGCAGGTGCCGCGCTTGGCGCCATGCACGCGGCTCTCCGGCCTCGAGCCGCTCCGCATCGACGACGATGCTCTCTTCGTCAACGTCGGCGAACGCACCAACGTCGCCGGCTCGGCGCGCTTCCGCCGCCTCGTGCAAGCGGGGGACTACGAGACCGCCCTGGAAGTGGCGCGCCAGCAGGTGCAGAACGGCGCCCAGATGCTCGACGTCAACATGGACGAGGGCCTCCTCGACGCCGTCGCCGCCATGCAGAGCTTCCTGCGCCTCGTGGCCGCCGAGCCCGACATCGCTCGCGTCCCGATCATGATCGACTCCTCCCGCTGGGAAGTGCTCGAGGCCGGTTTGCAGTGCATCCAGGGCAAGGGAGTGGTGAACTCTGTCAGCCTCAAGGAAGGCGAGGAGGAATTCCTCCACCGCGCCGAACGCGTGCGCCGCTATGGCGCCGCCGTGGTCGTCATGGCCTTCGACGAGCGCGGCCAGGCCGACTCCCTCGAACGCAAGCTGGACATCTGCCGGCGCGCCTACCGCCTCCTCACCGCCGCCGGCTTCCCCGCCGAGGACATCATCCTCGACCCGAACATCTTCGCCATCGCCACCGGGATCGAGGCGCACGACGGTTACGCCCTTGCTTTCATCGAGGCCTGTCGCGAAATCAAGCGCAGCTTGCCGCACGCCTGCATCTCCGGCGGCGTGTCCAACGTCTCCTTCTCCTTCCGCGGCAACGACCGCGTCCGCGAGGCCCTGCACTCCGTCTTCCTCTACCACGCCATCCAGGCCGGCATGGACATGGGGATCGTCAACGCCGGACAGCTGGAGATCTATGAGGAGATCCCGCGCGAGCTGCGCGACTGCGCCGAGGACGTGATCTTGAACCGCCGGCCCGGCGCGAGCGAGCACTTCCTGGAGCTCGCCACGCGTTACCAGGGCGACGGCGCCGCCGCCAAGGCCGCCGATCTCTCCTGGCGGCAGCTGCCGGTGACGAAGCGTCTCGAGCACGCCCTGGTGCACGGCATCGCCGATCACATCGAGGCCGACACCGAGGAGGCGCGCCAGCAGTGCGACCAACCCCTGGAAGTCATCGAGGGGCCGCTCATGGCGGGGATGAACGTCGTCGGCGATCTCTTCGGCGCCGGTAAGATGTTCCTCCCCCAGGTGGTGAAGTCCGCCCGGGTGATGAAGAAGGCTGTGGCCTACCTGGAGCCTTTCCTGGCGGCCGAGCGCAGCGCTGCGCGGCGCAGCAATGGCAAGATCGTCCTCGCCACGGTCAAGGGCGACGTGCACGACATCGGCAAGAACATCGTCGGCGTCGTGCTGCAGTGCAATAACTACGAGGTGGTCGATCTCGGAGTGATGGTGCCGAGCGAGAAGATCCTCGCCACCGCGCGCACCGAGAAGGCCGACGCCGTCGGTCTCTCCGGCCTCATCACGCCCTCTTTGGACGAGATGGTGCACGTGGCGCACGAGATGGAGCGTCTCCAGTTCGAGCTGCCCTTGCTCATCGGTGGCGCCACCACCTCGCGTCTGCACACGGCGGTGAAGATCGATCCCCAGTACCGCGGTGCCGTAGTGCACGTGCTGGACGCTTCCCGCGCCGTGGGTGTCGTCGGGCAGCTCCGCGGCAGCGGCCACGCCGACTTCGTGCGCGCCACGAAGAGCGAGTACGCCGCGATGCGCGAGCAGCGCCGCGCCCGGGAGGGCGCCGGCAAGCTCCTCTCCCTGGAAGCAGCCCGCGCCCGCAAGCTGCAACTCGATTGGACGGCCTACCGGCCGACGCGGCCCGCCGTTCTCGGCCGTCAGGTGCTGGCTCCCTATCCTCTGGCGGAATTGACCGGGCGCATCGACTGGACGCCCTTCTTCCAAGCCTGGGAGCTGGCCGGGCGTTACCCCGCCATCCTGGAAGATGCGGTGGTGGGTGAGCAGGCGCGCCACCTGTATCGCGACGCCGAGGAGATGCTGCGCCGCCTCGTCACCGAGGGCTGGGTCGAGGCCCGCGCCGTCTTCGGCCTCTTCCCCGCCAATGCCGTCGGCGACGACGTCGAGATCTATGCCGACGAAAGCCGGCGCCAGGTGCTGGCGCGACTCTCCTTCCTGCGGCAGCAAGCGGCGAAGAGCACCGCTCCGTCACCGGCTCCGGCGCTGCTCGCCACCGCCGCCGGAGGCGCTGCCGGCTCCGGTGCAGCCGGTGCTCCCCGTTCTGGCGCAGACCGCGAACAGACCGCCGCGACGCCGAACCTCTGCCTCGCCGACTTCGTCGCGCCCCGTGACGGCGGTGTTGGTGACTACGTCGGCGCCTTCGCCGTCACCGCCGGTCTCGGCATCGAAAAGAAGCTCGCCGCCTTCGCCGCCGACCACGACGACTTCTCCAGCATCCTGCTCAAGGCTTTGGCGGATCGGCTCGCCGAGGCACTAGCCGAAAGCTTGCACGAGCGAGTGCGCCGCGAATTCTGGGGTTATGCGCCGTCGGAATCCTTGCGCAACGAGGATCTGATCCAGGAGAAGTACTGCGGCATCCGTCCGGCTCCAGGCTACCCCGCCTGTCCGGACCACACGCAGAAGCGCCAGATCTGGCAGTTGCTCGAGCCGGAGCAGGTCGGCATCCAGCTGACCGAGAGCTTGGCGATGCAGCCGTCGGCTTCGGTATCCGGGTTCTACATCGCCCACCCCGAAGCCCACTACTTCGGCACCGGCCGCATCGGCCGCGATCAAGCGGCGGACTACGCCCGACGCGGTGGCCTGCCTCTCGCCGAGGTGGAAGCGTGGCTCGCGCCGGTTCTCGGTTACGAACCGGGAGCTTGAAGCGATGAAAACCTGTGGCAGCGCCCGCGGCGCCCTGGCGTTGTGCGCTTTGTTCTTGTCCGGCTGTGACGGCGGAACCTTGGCACCGTCCTCACCCGGCGTCGAGGGCACGGTCATTGGCTCCTCTGGTCAGCCCCTGGTGGGCGCAATCGCTCGGTGTTTCTTATAGTTGGTCGGTCGCTTGGAGTTCTTCGCCGCTGGTGATCGACGATGTGGTCTCGCCCAACCATCCGGAGACTCCGCCGGGGTTCCAGAGTTCCTCGTCCGCATCATGGGCTTTCAGCACCAGAGCCGATTCTCTCGCAGGATAGCGGCGCGGCCGCCGCCTCAATTGCCGCTGCCGGCAGGTAGGCCGCGCTGCGTGAGCAGGTACATGGCGAAGCTCGCCAGCCAGTGACCACCTTCGTAGTGCTCGCCCGTGACCGCGGCCAATCCAGAGCCCCGGTGGCGGGCGGCGGCTTCGCGCAGCGCCGGCAGCCGCGGATCTCCCGCTGGCAGCCCTGCCGCGATGCCCTCCAGCATCCACGCCCGGCTCAGGTTCAAGCCGTCCAAGTGCACGAGCTTACCGTCGGTGGGATCGGTGACCACGGCGGGTTCGAGCCAGGTGGAGGAAGGTTGCGACGGGATTCCGGGGAGGAACGCGTCGAGCCAACGCGCGAACTCGCCGGGAGGCAAGATGCGCCGGAGCAAGTCACCCTCGGCAAGACACGGGCTCAGGAAGTCCTGACCCGAAGGCTCGTACTCCAACGGGCAATCCCGGTCCGCTAGGTAGAGGGTGCGAATGCGCTCCTCGAGAAGGCGCAGCATGGCCGCGTCGTTCCGACCCTGCGCCCAGTCCCACGCCAGGCCGAAGGCGAATGCAGTCTGGTTGTGCTCGCCTTCACGGATGGGATAGGAGAGCTTCGGAAGCCAGTTGGTGAGACGCGCCACCACGGCACGTTCGAGGGGTTCGAGGTTCGTCGCCCAGCGTACGGCATCCGCGTCCTTCCACTCGCGCAGCTCCGCCCCCAGCTGCAGCAGCCACGCCAGACCGTAGGGGCGCTCGAAGGTGTTCCGTCCCGCTCCCTCCAGATAGCGCACTTCCGAGGCGATGTTCTCCGGGGTCAGGCTTTGCTCCAGTGCCGCCCGCGCCGCGGCCGCGAAGGGCGCTTGCGGGAACAGCCGTAGCGACCGCGCCAGGAGCCAGTGACCGTGCACCGCTGAATGCCAGTCGTAGCAGCCGTAGAAAGCCGGCGTCAGCTGGCGCGGGGGGAGAGCGTCGGCGTCACTGGAGAGGACGTGGGCGATCTTGTTGGGATACTCCCGGTGCACGCAATCCAGGGCGAGTTGCGCGAAGCGCGCCGCCACCGCGGCGGTCAGCTCTGGCGCCGGTGCCTCCGCGGCAATGGAAGTCTGCGGCGTAGTCACCCACAAGGGCCAGGCCACAGCGAGGACCAGGATGTTCTCGGCGACGAAGCCGCGGGCGCGAAGAAACACGCCTCTCCTCCTCGGCGTAGGCGCCGACATGCTCGGGAACATTCGAAGTCTCTTCACGGCAGGCGAGCGGGCGCGGCGCTGAGTTGCGCCGCCTGGAGCCGTTGGACGAGACGGGCGATTCTCGCATCGTCCGGGGCGAGCCTCTGCGCCTCCTGCGCCGTAGCCAGGGCCTCCTGCATGCGGCTCATGGACGCGAGGGCGAGCGCCAGGTTCATGCGCAACCCGGCATGCTCGGGCGCCATGAGCACCGCCACGCGGTACATCGAGATCGCCTTGGCCGGGTCCCCTGCGCGCATCGTCTCCGTAGCCTTGTTGTTCAGGGCATCGACGAAGGTGGGCTCCAGCGCCAATGCTTCCTGAGTTCTCGCCGCCGCCGCTCTGGCGTCGCCCAGCGTCAGGTCTTTCTCGGCTTGCTCCAGGAGCGCCCAACCCAGATTGTTGCGCGTCTGCGCCAGCAAGTCCTCGTCACTGGAGTTGAGTGTCAGAGAGTGCTTGTTGGCTTCGATGGCACCCTTCAGGTCGCCCTGGGTATACAGGGCGATGCCGAGATTGGTCTGTGCCAGATCGAAGCGCGGGAAGGTACTTCCCAGCACCACCCGCGTCTGGTGCTCGTCCATCGCCGGATGCGCGTGGGTGTAGACGAGAAGCACGATGGCGGCGGCGAAAGGTAGCCAGTTGAGACCGTGCTCGGCCCAGGCGGGCATCCGGCTCCAGCTGCGATTCCACCAGCGGCCTGCGGCGCGCACGACCTCCGTGCCCCCATCGAGGCCCAGGAGCTGACGCGTGGGCTTTTCCTTCACCTTCCAGATGAAGCCGTCGTAATAGAAGTGCAGCAAGCCCGAAGCCGCCAGGATGCCTCCCCACACCGGCGTCGCATCGGCCGCGGAGCTCATTGGCTTCCAGTTCTTGAAGAGCATCTCCACGAAATAGAGGCTTCCATAGGCCATGACCAGGGCGACATAGAAAATGGCCCGCGCCTGGCTCCGCCCGAAGATGGCCAGCGTCGCCCTACCCACGGCGGCGGGAGAGGTGAGGGCGCGTTTGCGGTTGAACAACCAGACGATGGTGAGGTACTGCACGTCGTGGAAGATCTCGAACATCAAGATGCCCACCAGGAGGTTCTTCACCACCAGGCAGCAATACATCCAGAAAGCCAAGCTCGTCACCAAACCGAAGAGCTTCACCGGACTCTGCGGCTGGCCTCGATGCCAGCAATAGAAGACGTTGCCTATGTACCCGAGCGTCACCACCGCCGCACCGACACCCCAGACGCTGCGCAGTGAGTGCAGCCACACCTGCGGCACGGCCGGCCCGCCGGCCAGGTAGAACGCTTCCAGGATGAAATGGGTGCGCGAGGAGGAAAGGAATATCCCGGCGCCGAACCAGGCGATGCACATCGCTTGGTCTAGCCGTGTCGTCCAGCGGGCGAAGGACTTCACCTTGGCATCGTAGATCCGTAGAAACCCGTACACCTGCATGGCCCCATGCCACACACCCCAGCCGTAGGCGATGAGGGTGATGGCGTGCATGCCCGAATCCAGGAGGGCGAAGGCGAAACACGTGCCGATGAGCACGATGGGTCCGGCGATGAAGCGGGCCTTGAAGCGCGCGAACAGGTCGCGATCGCCGTAGGCCCGCATCATACCCGGGAGATGGTGCCCCAGCGCCCCGAAAGCGGCGACCACCAAGTACATCTGGCTGGCGTGCCAAAGGCGCTCGGCCAGGATGACCACGGGGAGGATGAGGATGGGCGTGCCGACGAAGAGGACGAAGTCCCGGGCGCGACTCAGGATCCACAGCGGCGCCGCGCCCACGGCACTCGCTCCCGGAAGCCTCGGGGCCACCGCTGCGGCGCTCGCGGATACCCGGTTCATTCCGTTCCTCCGGCCTGGGGGGCACGAAGTTCGCGTATGGAACAGATAATGTTAACGGCCGAGCGCCACGAGGGTCAAGCGCGGCTGTCCGCCGCGCTGCCTCGGCGCCCCAGCGGGCCGTTCTCGAGCCGTGTTGCCTTCCCTCTGCCTGCGGTCTAGACTCCAGTCCACGGGACCGTTGCTGGCATGAGGCGATGTTGCACGTTACCAACGTGCGCCAAAGGACCGCCAGCATCCGGGACTGCCACGATGGTGAAGCCTCCCTTCGGGAGGGAGCGATGGCAGGTCCGAAAAGCGTCGACACCGTCGAGTTCCCTCTGCACCCGGAGCGGGAGCGCCAGCACCAGGCTGCATCACACACCTCGCTGCACGTCGAAGTTTCGGCGCTGACACACACCGGCAAGGTGCGTTCCAATAACGAGGACCATTATCTGGTCACCCGCGCGGGACGTTCCCTGCAGACGTTGATGACGAATCTGCCTACCGGAGATATCCCGGACCGCTTCGACTCCACCGGCTTCGTCATGATCGTCGCCGACGGCATGGGCGGGCACGCCGGTGGCGAGGTCGCCAGTCGGATGGCCATCGGTACCCTCGTGCAACTGCTTCTCGACGTCCCCGATTGGATCATGAGCTTCGACGAAGCGAACATGCCGCGTCTCAAGGAGCGCATGACGAGCTACTACCGTCGCGTGGACCAGGCCCTGGCGGCGTACGCAGGCTCGCACGAGCAGCTGCTGGGCATGGGCACCACGATGACCGTCGGCTCCAGCATTGGCACCGATCTTTTCCTCGCCCACGTGGGCGATTGCCGCTGCTACCTCTTTCGCAACCGGCGCCTGCGTCAGCTCACCCATGACCAGACCCAGGCGCAGCGGCTCCTGGACGCCGGCACCATGCAGCCGGAAGAAGCGGCCACGAGCCGGCTGCGCAATGTGCTGACTCAAGCCCTCGGGGCCGGGGACCCGTCCTTGCAAGTGGAGATGCAGCGCGTCGAGATCCGCGCCGGTGACCGCCTCCTGCTCTGCACCGACGGGCTCACCGACATGATCGACGACGAGGCGATCGGCGCTGTGCTGGAGCGCCCGCAACCACCAGCGGCGAGCTGCACCGCTCTCGTCGACCTCGCCCTGGAAAGGGGCGGGCGCGACAACGTCACCGTCGTCGTCGCCGACTACACGGCAGGCTCGGTCAAGCCATCGGGCTCCGGCGACGCCTCCCGCGCTGCCACCACGCGTACACCGGGACTCCCGCCAGAACGATGAGCACGCCGTAGAGGGCCTGCTTCCAATCCTGCACTGCGCTCGCCACCGCCACACCGAGCGATACCAGCAGGTAGAGCGCTGGTGTCACTGGATAACCTGGACAGCGGTACGGTACGGAGTCCGTTCGCGACCCAGCGCGCTTGTCGCCCGCTCTCGAACTCGCCGCGTCCACTCCCGTGCTGCTTTCTTCACCCGCCGCCTGTTCGCCGCCACCTTCCTCCGTTCCGGTGTGGCGGAAAACGAAGAGCGCCGCCACTGCGAGGGAGGAGAGCAGCAGAATCGCCAGCGTCGACCAGTTGACCAAGACCTCGATGCGTCCAGTGAGAGAGAAGAGAGCGGTCCAGATCCCGCCGGCCCAGAGCGCCATGGACGGAACTCCGGCGGCATTCGTGGTCGCCAGCGCCCGCGGCGCCAGATCGTCGAGCGCCATGGCGTAGTAGATCCGCGCTCCCGCCATCAAGGTCACGTTCGCGGTCCCCAGCACCGCCATCGCCACCAGCACGGCGAGCACACGCTCGGCTCCTTTTCCCAGCAGCTGCTGCGCCGCCAGCGCGGCAGCGGTCGTCGAGCCGGCCATGACCTGGTGCGGCAAGACCACCAGCAAGAGCAGATTGAAGGCGACGTAGAAGAGCGTGACGCCGAGGGTCCCGAGCACGAGCCCCTTGGGAAGCTCGCGCTGGGGTTGTCGAATCTCGCCCGCCACGTACGCCGCCACGTTCCAGCCGGAATAGGTGAAGAAGACGGGCATCATCGCGCCACCGAGCGCGACGAGCGAGAGGACGGCGGGAGTGGCAGCAGCGCCGCCCGGGAGGATGGTTGGACCGGCGCCAGGCGCGCCCGTGATGCCTCCCGCGACGTCGCCGCCGAGCAGCAGGCCGGCGCCGAAGAGCACCACCAGCCCGGCGACCGGGAGCGCGGTGAGCCAGATCGTCGTCTGTCCGGCGACGCGCGCCCCAGCGACGTTGCCGGCCGACAAAGCCACGACGAGGAGCGCGGGAAGAACGGCACGCAAGAGGCCCGGGAGCTCCGCCAGCGCCGGCCACGCCGTGGTCACATTGTCCATGGTCACGATCGCCATGACCGCGGCGGCACCAGAGAAGGTGACGATCAGCGCGGCCCAGCCGGTGAGGAATCCCCAGAGGGGACCGAAGGCGACGTGCAGGTACTGATAGTCACCACCGGCCCGTGGCAGCCGCGCGCCGAGCTCCCCGTACACCGCCGCACCGGCGAGCGACACCACACCCCCGAGGGTCCAGGCGACGAGAGGCCACACTGCGCCCGGCAGCGCTCCCGCCACCAATCCCGGGGTGATGAAGATTCCGGCGCCGATCATGTTTCCGGCCACGAGCCAACCGGCATCACCGGCGCCCAGCACCCGCTTCAGCACCATTCCATGGTCCTGCTGCTCCTGTCCCCTCAGCGATCGTAACGTTCCCGCGCTTGCTTGGTGCAGAACGGTACGAGGAAGACGAGAAGTGCCAGGGGTCCAGGACCCCAGGCCAGCGCGAGCATGCCACCGCGCTGCAACAAGGAGAGGAATCCCAGAGCGGCGTTGGCCAGGATGAAGACGACGGCCCCGTGTCGCGCCCAGCGCTTGCGTCGCCAGAGTCCGACGACGACGACTGCGGCGCCCGCCGCCTCGAGAGCCAGCAGGGTCCGCTGCGGCGCCATCGCCGCCCGTCCGATCGCGAGCAGCGCCAGCACCGCGATCCCCACTAGCAAGATCTGGAAGCTGGCGAACAGGAGGGGAAACATGCCACCGCCGCCAGCGAAACCACTTTCGCGGCCGCGTTGCGCTTCCCGGAAACGTTCGCGTTCTTCCTGCTCACCGCGGCAGTAGGGACATTCGATGTTCTCGGCGAAGAAGCGCCGCCCACAATTCTGGCACTCGACGAATTCCGACACGCCGTCCGCCGCCCCTCAGCCACCGATCTGGACGAAGCTCAGCATCGTACCGTAGTCGCCGCTGCCGAGATGGTGGGTCTCCGGTTTCGCCGCCACCGCGGCGTCGATGGCCGCGTCGAGCCGCGCCTGCCACCCCGCACCGTGGAGGTGCGGCCGGAGCGGCGCTTCCTCGCGGCCGAACAGGCAGGTGCGCAGCTTGCCATCGGCGGTGAGACGCAGCCGATTACAGGCGGCGCAGAAGTTCTGTGACAGCGGGTTGATGAAGCCGATGGGCGGCGCCTCGGGGCGGCTCCGATCGCGGTAGGCCCGCGCCGGCCCGTCGTGGGCCTGCGGGCCCAAGGGCTCCCAGCGGGCTTCGCCGCCCAAACGCGCCAGAACGTCGTGGTTGGAGAGGAAGTGATCCGGTTGGATGCCATGGGTGGCCCCGGTGGGCATCATCTCGATGAAGCGCAGGTGCAACCCGCGCTCCGCGGCGAAATCCACCAGAGCCTCGACCTCGTCGTCGTTCACCCCGCGCATCACCACGGTGTTCAGCTTGATGGGAGCGAAGCCGGCCTCGCGGGCGGCGTCGATACCGTCCAGCACCTTGGCGAGCGCGTCGGAGCCCGTGATGCTCTTGAAGGTGTCCTGCCGCAGGCTGTCGAGGCTGACGTTCACGCGCCGCACGCCAGCGGTGTGCAGCGGCCCGGCCAGCGGGCGCAGCCGCACCGCGTTGGTCGACAGCGCCAGGTCGCGCACCCCGGGCAGCCGCGCCAGGCGCGCGGCGATCTCCAGCACGTCCGGCCGGATCGTCGGCTCGCCGCCGGTGAGCCGCAGCTTCTGCACCCCCCGTTGGACGAAACGACCCACCAAGCGCTCGATCTCGAGGGGCGAAAGCACCTCGTCCAGCCGGAAAGGAATGCGCTCCGGCATGCAGTACTTGCAGGTGAGGTTGCAGCCCTTGAGGAGCGAGATCCTGAGATAGGTGAGGATCCGCCCGTAGCGGTCCTGGAGCACGCGGCTCTCCTTTCCAAACACGGGAGGCACGGCCGTTTCCCGCCGCACCCTGTCGGCTGCCGGCCCTGGGTCCTTGGACCTTTAGGTCCGGGCAGCTCGGAGAGACTGCTGCTCCGAAGATAACACGCCCGGGCACTTGCCGGCACTCTCCGGTCACTGTCCAACGCCCCGCTGACAGCCCCGCGTAAACCATCCAAGCTCCATTGTTGCAATGTGTTGAAGACACCTGACCGGGCCCTCGCCGCCTGGTGGGTCACCCAAAAACGCGACGCGAGCCTCTGTTAGGATCGGGGCATGGAAGCGCTCACTGCCAGAGTTCGCGCCGCCGCCACGGAGGCGGGCTTCGATCTGGTCGGAATCTCCCCGGCGCAGCGAGCGCCCCTCGCCGAGCAGCTGCACGCCTGGCTGCAGCATGGCATGCACGGGACGATGCGCTACATGGAAGATCCCGATGGCCGGCGCGCGGATCCCGTTGCGTACCTGCCCTGGGCGCGTTCGCTCGTCCTGGTGGGCCTCAACTACCAGACGCCGCACGCGCTTTCCCAGGACCCGGCGCGCGGCGCCATCTCCCGCTATGCCTGGGGCCTCGACTATCACCGCTTGCTCCGGGCGCGCCTCGAAAAGCTGCGGCAGGCGATGGATGTGTTGGCGCCCGGCTCACGCACCCATCCCTTCGTGGACACGAGCCCGGTTCTCGAGAAGGGTGTCGCCGAAGCCGCGGGTCTCGGCTGGCGCGGCAAGCACACCAACCTCCTGAGGAAACGCTACGGCTCATGGTTCTTCCTCGGCGGCCTCGGTACCGATCTCCGCCTCGGCTACGATCGGCCCGCACGCGACCATTGCGGCACCTGCACTCGCTGCATCACCGCCTGTCCTACCGGAGCCATCGTCGCCCCGTATGTTCTCGACGCGCGACTCTGCATCTCCTATCTCACCATCGAGCTGCGCGGGCCGATTCCGCGTGCGCTGCGCCCGCTCGTGGGCAACCGCATCTTCGGCTGCGACGACTGCCAGGATGTCTGCCCGTGGAATCGCTTCGCCACCTCCACGACGGAGCCGGGCTTCGAGCCCCGCCAGGGCAACCTCAACCCGCTTCTCCTCGACCTCATGGGAATGGCCAAGAACGAATGGAATCGTCGCTTCCGGCACTCGCCCATCCGCCGCGCTCATTACGCAGGGTTTTTGCGCAACGTCGCGGTCGCCCTCGGCAACTGGGGCGCTCCCGAAGCAGTGCCCACTCTGCTGGCGCGTCTCGACGACCCGCACCCCTTGGTGCGCGGCCACGTTGCCTGGGCCCTCGGCCAGTGCGGGCGGGGCGTGGCGCGTGAAGGCGCGGTCGCGGCCCTGCAAGATCGGCTCGCTCACGAGACGGACTCCTGGGTGCGGGAAGAGATCGAGCTCGCCTGTCTTCGAGGAGGGCGCGCACCAGGACGCTCCCGAGCCGGGCTCGACTCGCACCTTCATGGAACGTCGTCCAGAGGACCAGGAGATCCGGTTTCTTGACCTACGTGCCACGCCAGCCGCGACCGCCCGACGCCGTGAGCCTCGAGCTGACGGGCGAGGTCATGCGTCGCCTCACCAGTCTTTGCACCGAGGCGGCGATCGAGCACGTGGAGTCGCTCGAGCACCGGCCGTCGTGGGACCTGGATGGCGCCCTCGAAGTGGCTGCCCTTTTCCGCGACGGTCCGCCGGAGCGGGGCACGCCGCTCGAGTCCTTGCTGCCGCTTCTCGAACGTGCCGCTTCCAAGAGTTTCACCACTTCCGGTCCGGGCTACCTGGCGTTCATCCCCGGCGGCGGCCTCTATCCCAGCGCCCTCGCCGACTATCTCGCTCTCGCTTACAACCGTTACGTGGGGGTATGGAACCCCGCGCCCGCCCTGGTGCAGCTCGAGTTGCAGAGCATCGATTGGATCCGGGAACTCGTGGGCTATCCGGCGGGAGCGCAGGGATTGCTCACCACCGGTGGCTCGCTCTCGAACTTCATCGCCATCGCCACCGCGCGTCGCAATCGACTGCCCGAGAACTTCCTCGACGGCACCTTGTACGCCTCCGTGGAGTCCCATCATTGCGTCGCCAAGGCGGCGCTCCTCGCCGGCTTTCCGGAGCGCAATCTGCGCCTCCTGCCGGTGGATGCCCGCCGCCGCCTGCGCCTCGATGCCCTGGCTGACGCGGTGGCCGAGGATCGCCGCCGCGGCCTGCGTCCCTTCCTCGTCGTGGCCAACGCCGGCACCACGAACACCGGCGCCATCGATCCCACCCCGGAGATCGCCGACTTCTGTGCCGCCAACGACCTGTGGTTGCATGTCGACGCTGCCTACGGCGGTTTCTTCCGCCTGGTGCGGGAGTCTCTCCTGCCGGGTCTCGAACGCGCCGACTCCCTGGTCCTCGACCCGCACAAGGGCCTCTTCCTTCCCTACGGCACCGGCTGCCTCCTCGTCCGCGATCCCGAGGCGCTCCGCCGCGCCCATCACTCCGGCGCCGATTACCTCCAAGACTTGCAGCTCCCCGAAGGCGCGGTCAGCTTCGCCGACATTTCGCCCGAGCTCTCCCGCGACTTCCGCGGCTTGCGCCTCTGGTTGCCGTTCCAGCTCTTCGGCGTCGATGCCTTCAGGGACAACCTGCGCGAAAAACTCGAGCTCACACACTGGGCATACGACGAGCTGCGCGCCGCCCCCGGCTTCGAGTGTCTCGACGAACCGCAGCTTTCCGTGCTGCCCTTCCGCTACCATCCCCGACGGGGCGACGTGAACGAGTTCAACGAGCGCTTGCTCCGCCGCGTCAACGACAAGCGCCGCGTCTTCATCACCAGCACGCGCATCGACGGTGCTTACGTGCCCCGCCTCGCGATTCTCAGCTTCCGCACTCACGGGCGGCACGTACAGGCCGCGGTGGAGGACATTCTCGCATCGGCACGGGAGTTGGAAAGCGAATGAGCGGCACGACGGGTCGGCACGAGGACGCGGCAAGTGAGCGGTACCTGTTGCCTTGGACGCGCTCCTGCTGGGTCTGCGGCCAGGACAATCCCATCGGACTGCGGGCGCGAAGCTTCAAGGTGGGTGACCGGGTCGAGCTGCCCTTCACCACCCGGCCAGAGCACGCCGGCTGGAGCGATGTCATCCATGGCGGCTTCATCGCCACGGTCCTCGACGAGGTGATGACCTGGGCGGCCATCCTCGGCAGCAACAAACCCGTCTTCGCCGCCGATTTCACCGTGCGCCTGCTGGAGCCGCTCCGCGCCGGCCTGGCCTGCACCGCCATCGCGCGCCTGAAGGAGAATCGCCGTCGCGTCTTCGACCTCGAGTCCTGGCTGGAGGATGGGGCGGGCAAGGTGTGGGCCCGGGGCACCGGCCGCTACATGCCGGTTCCCGCCGACCAGTTCGCTTCCTTCCATGCCGACTTCGTCGCTTCTGCCGAATGCCTGAATCTGGACCACATCTTCGGCGACACGCTGAAGCGCGCTGAGGGAGCGCCAGCTTCGTCGGAGCGCCAGGCGAACCGCCCCGCGGGCCGCTGAGCTCGCCGGCGTTCGCGACGGGTCTCAGTCCATGTGGATACGGACGCCGCGCTTCTCCTCTTCATCGATCAGCTGTTCCACCGATTCGAGGATGTACTCCCCCGGGGAACGGGGCAGCGTGGCCTGGAAGCGCTGTCGGAAAGGTTCGAGCGCGGCGACCCAGGGGGCCGGCATGGCTCCCTGGAATGGAAAGGCGTCGCCCCGTGTCTCCTGGAGCGCCTGACGCACCCGCTCCAGATTCTTCTCTTCCTCGGAGGTGCGCGGCGACTTCTCCTCCAGCTTGTCCCGCAGGTTGTGGAGCTGCTTCACGAAGACGCGCCGATGCTGCATGGTGAATTCGTCGACGGCGTCTTTCATGTCGTGGCTCGCGAACCAATCTGGATCGAACTCCTTGGACGGATCCCATTCGAGCCAGCAATAGGAGAGCAGGCAGAAGAGATAAGTGTACTCCCCCTCTCCCATTTCGGACGCCATCAGCCGCTGGGCCCGAGTGCCGACGTACTCCGTCGCTTGACCGAAGAGGCCGACACCGCCCTTGGCCATGCTCATTCCCTCGATGATCTTCTGAAAGAAGTTCCGGCCCTCGAAGTGCTTCCCGGTCTTGCCGACGAAACCTTCCAGACGGCCGCCGATCTCGGCGCGCGTCGTGAGCAGGCTTTCCCGCACCGCCAAGAAGAGCTGCACGCGCTCGGGACGTAGAGCGCCGTCCAGGTCCGGAACGAAGTCGTCGCGCGGCCCGAAACGCTCCAGCAAAGCCGTGCGCGCCTGTTCGACCTCATGCATGTGGGGCACTTGCTTCTTCACCCATTGGTACGATGCCACCCCGACGACCACCAGGAGGAGAATGATGACCAGGCAAGCCACACCGCAGCCGATGAACAGCTTCTTCACTCTCCACCTCCGAGGCAGCGATTGGCCAAGCTCGCGGCCTACTCTACACCACCGGGACCGCGTGCGGGATGAAGCCGTCCTCCTCTGAGTGGTCTCGACCTCCTACCGGGGTCACGGGCTCCAGACTCTCTTCGAGTCACCCTCGATCCTGCCGACGTCGCCACTCGAGTTCCCTCACCGCTCCGCATTCCACCCGGCATCGTCGCTACCAGGAACTCTGCTGCTCTTTTCTTGACCTTGAAGCTCTCCACTCGACTCCCCTCACTGTTCACGCCGCCGCTTTGTTCCTTTCTTCACGAGGTTCGTGCACAGGCGCGGCAGACACTGCTTGCCTCGCCGTCCGTCCCCGATACACCGTCACATTCGTGATTCTTTTCACAATGTGTTTCTTTGTGAAACGGTCTGTGCCGCACGCTGTGCGGTTATCCACAGGGTTGGCACGCCGACTTGCATGTTTGTGGATAACACGAGAAGAAAGCCGTCAAAGATTCTTACGCTGTCCACGATGTGTACAGCTGCAGAGTCTCTGCGAGCAGTCGGCGCGATGGTTTCCGTGCAGACCTGTTGACAAGCTTC
>DASRJW010000020.1 GCA_035649275.1 Candidatus Krumholzibacteriia bacterium | reverse complement strand
GCCCTTTCAAGGGTGCCCCTGCGGCGCTGGAGCAGCGGGCCCCGGTGGCAAGGCGCGATCGTGCTCGGCGATGGCGGCGCCGCGCCGCAAGCGCTCCACCGTCTTGCTGCGACCGAGCAAGGCGACGACGTCGAAGATCCCCGGGCTCACCACTTGGCCCGTGAGTGCGACGCGGGCCGGATGGATGAGCTCGCCCGCCTTGACGCCGAGCCCCGTGGCCAGCTCGCGCAGCGCCGCTTCGAGCGGCTCCGGTGTGAAGTGGCGCAGCGCTTCGAAGCGATCCGCCAGCGCCCGCAACCGTGCCGGCACCGCCTCCCCGTGCAAGTGCTTGGCCACCGCCGCGGGGTCGAAAGGGAATTGGTCGGTGTAGAAGTACGCCAGGAGCGGCGCGTCGTGGGGGCCGCCGAAGCGGTTGCCCAGCACCTCGAGAACGAGACGCAGGCGCGGTAGCTCATCCGCCAGCGTCGGTTCTTCCTGCAACCATTCTTCCTCGCTCACCGGATAGATGCTCCCCGCCACCTTGTCCTCGGGGCTGCCGCTCACGACGCGCAGGTGCGGTCCCGCCGCCAGATCGGCGCGGAAACCCGGCGGCCACAGGCCGTGCTGCCGCATGGCCGGCAGCAGCGCCTGCACCTTCTCCCCGAAGGGGAGCTGGTTCCAATGCTCCCGATTCATCCACTCCAGCTTCTGCACGTCGAACACCGCGGGGTTGCGGCTCACCTTGTCGAGGGCGAAATACGACACCAGTTCTTCCCGGGTGAACACCTCGCGATCGTCGCCGGCAGACCAGCCGAGGAGCGCCAGGTAGTTCACCATCGCCTGCGGCAGGATGCCGAGATCGCGGAAGGCCATGACCGAAGTGGCACCGTGCCGTTTGGAGAGGCGGGTCTTGTCGGCGCCGATGATCATCGGCAAGTGGGCGAACTCCGGGCGCTGGAACTTGAGGGCATCGAAGAGCGCCAGCTGCTTCGGTGTATTGGAGATGTGATCGTCGCCGCGGATCACGTGACTGATGCGCATCTTGGCGTCGTCGACCACGACGGCGAAGTTGTAGGTGGGTTGCCCATCCGACTTGAGCAGGACGAAATCGTCGAACTCGGTGAGCGCGAAGGCGAGCGGGCCGCGGCAGAGATCGAGCCAGCGGGCTTCGCCGCTCTGCGGCATGCGCAAGCGCACCACGTAGGCTTCCCCCGCTGTAGCGCGCCGTTCGCTTGCTTCCGGCTCGATCCCAGCGCAGCGACCGTCGTAGCGCAGCGCCCCGCCGCCCGGCGCCGCTTCCCCGCGCCGTGCCTCCAGGACATCCCGGGTGCAGAAGCAGCGATAGGCGCGCCCCTCGCGCACGAGCCGCTCCGCTTCGGCGCGATACAGCACGTTGCGCCGCGTCTGCTGGTACGGACCGAAGTCGCCTCCCACTCCCGGACCCTCGTCCCAATCGAGCCCTAGCCACTGCAGCGACTCCAGGATGCCGCGGGTGGATTCCTCCGTGGAACGCTGGGCGTCGGTGTCCTCGATGCGGAGCACGAAGGCCCCGCCGAGCTTGCGGGCGAACAGCCAGTTGAACAGCCCGGTGCGAGCCCCGCCGACATGGAGATGCCCCGTCGGGCTGGGGGCGAAGCGCACGCGCACAGGCGCGTTCTTGGCAGGTTGCGGTTTTCCCGGCATGGTGGGGGCTCGTGAGGGCGCGGCCCTCGAAGCGCCAAGTGGGGGCCCCAAACCCGGCCCCAAGGCACCCTAGCACAGCGCCCCGAGGGGCGCCACGAACGAGGCCCGGCCGCACGCAGCCGGCCGCACCGCGCCCTCTAGCAGCGCCCACGCCCGACATTGCGGTTGGTGCGCACAGTGTGCGCGTCCTCTCCAGACGCGGTGGGGGCTTCGGGGTTGACACGCCGCTCCCCGGCCCGAAGAGTGAGCGCCGTGGTGGCGGCCCGCGCAGGACCGCCGGGCCCCGGATAGTTCCCTAAGGCCCGCTCGCAGTGTCGCCTTGTACGCCCTCGGGCCTGGCGCCGTGGCTGCACCAGGCCGTCCGCCGCAGGCAAAGGAGACAGGAGATGCAGGTCACCGCTGTCCTCGAGTCGCTCTTCCGCTGGATGCACGTCGTCGCGGGCGTCCTGTGGATCGGCTTGCTCTATTTCTTCAATTTCGTGAACAGCGCCTTCGCGCCGACCATGGATGGCGACACGAAGAAGAAGGTCGTGCCCGAGCTCATGCCGCGCGCTCTCTATTGGTTCCGCCACGCGGCAGTGTGGACCTGGGGCACCGGCGTGCTCCTGCTCATGCTCGTCTTCTATCAAGGCGGTGTCGTCTTCGACGATCCCGCCCATGGTTGGAGCGCAGGCTCGTTCGTGATGCTGGTGCTCATCCTGCTCGCGCCGCTGGTTTACGATCGTTTGATGAAATCCTTGGGGAAGACCAACATGAAGGCGGCGATCGCCGTGGGTTTCTTGTTGGTCGCTGCCATGGTGTATCTCTTCGGCCATTGGGCGGGCTTCGGCTACCGCGGCTACGTCATCCACACCGGCGCCCTGTTCGGCACCATCATGGCCTTCAACGTCTGGTTCCGCATCTGGCCCTCCCAGCGGCAGATCATCCAGGCCGTGAAGAGCGGCCAGGCCCCCGACCCTGCGGTCGTGGCACTGGCTGCAACCCGCTCGCGCCAGAACACCTATATGTCCGTCCCTCTCATGTGGACGATGGTGAACACGCACACCACCTGGGCGAACACGGGCAGCACCGGTTGGCTCCTGCTGCTCGCTGCCGTTCTCCTCGGCTGGTGGGTGACGTCGATGCTGCTGCGCCACGCGCCGAAGATCAAAGGCTTCTGAGGGGAGCGGATCCCGAGGAAAGCAATCGCGTCGAGGAGTGCGGCCTCGAACCCGGTCACCGCCCGCCTGCCCCCTCGATCCTTGGGTGTTCACCCAATCGGCGGCACGATGACCCGAACCCAACGGCGGAGCCTAAGGGGTGTTCCTTCTGGCACGCACCCCCACGACGCGATTTTCAAGTCGAGGGGGAGCGCCGGGGTCGCTGACCACGCGAGGAAGTCATCCTTCGCCCCGACGCTCCTTGGACGACCGAGTCGTCGTCTCGTCCGGGCCGCACTCAAGGGGGGTAGAGGTCGGCTCGATCGAGAGACTCTCGTCGAGTCCATTCTTCTCCTTGCACGGCCCGTACCGGTTTCCAGCTCAATCGCATAACGTGCGCTCCTGCAGCGAGCTGCGCCATCACTCGAGGCAGGGTGAACGCCTGACCAGCGGAGCGTCCTTGCTCCACTCCTCCGGGGTTGCCGCCGGTCAGAATTCGCTCTTGCCGCGACCGAACGACTGCCAGATCAAGGCTTGCGGAGGACCGGAGCAGGAACGCTACGGTCCCGTCGCCCGAGGTGCGAAAACACACCGGTCGAAAAGCCCTAGAGAACCCTTGCTGCCCCGGGCCGTTTCAATTCGCTTCACTCCGTGGAGGGCTGGCCGCGCGCCAACCGCGAGTGAAGGTGTTGGCCCGCACGTGCAGCGACCCCGAGACCGGCGGCAGCGATCGGGTCAGCGAGTGATTCGACCCATGCCGAGCCCCCTGCTTTCGAGGCTCGACCCCAGACGTCGATCCCCCTTCTTGACGTCCTGCGGCGTCGAGTCCTATCCTTTGCGACGTAACCCCTGAGTGAGACCAGAAAGGTCGCGACGGGGTCGAAGGTGCCTGTCGCGTCGTCCAGAGCGCGGCGCGATGTCTCGAGCGCAACCCGACGAGGGCATCGATGTTTCGCAAGACTAGTCTCCGCGGTTTCGGGAATGTTCCCGTTTTGTTTTTGGCCCTTCTCGTCACGACACTCTGCATCACACCACGCAGTGCCCACTCCATCCGCGCTCAGCAGATGGAAACTCCGGGCTACGGGAGTGGTCAACCCGGTACTCCGGGGATCGGCGATGACGACCAGCCCACGGTGAATCCGCCCCCTGGGCGGCGCACGACCGTGCAAATGTCCGAGCCCGATCACGGATCATCCGGGTCCGCGACTCCGGTCCAGGTCAGGAACCTCGGTACCGTGAGGAGACTCATCGTGAGCAGCCGCGAGTTCTTGCGAAGGTTTTTCGCCTTCGTGCAATAAAGCGCCGGCGCCACGGTCACGTTTCGAGCGCAAGACGCGCCACAGCTGTGCAGCGAGGGGGGCTGATCGCAGCGATGGCAAACGTCATCCGTGACGTAGGGAGCGGGGTCACTTCCCAGCTTCGACGCCGTTGGATCGAGGACTACGGTCGCGGTCTGTATACCGTCGTGGCCGAGTCTTGGCTCGCGGCGCGGCCCCAGCTGTCGCTTCCGGAGCTGGCCGCGGACCAGCGCGCCCTCGAGGCCGTCGGCTGGAGCCTGGCGCTCACCAAGAACTGGGATGGCTACGCTTTCTTCCGCGCCGATTTCCAGACTTTCGAATCGGACCCGGCGCTGGCGGCGCAACTCGCCGTGCTCGAGCACTGGCGCCTCGCCATCCACGAAGGCCGTTACGACGCCTCTCTCGCTGGCGTGCGGCGGTTGCAGTCGGCGTTGATGGAGAATGCTTCGCCGCGCCTTCTCGCCCACGCGCTCAAGGTCGAGGGGGTGGCACTCTTCCGCATCGGTCGCTATCTCGAAGCGGAAGCGCTGACGCGGCGTGCTGCCGAGCTCTTCCGTCTCTCCGGCGACGCCCTCAATCTCTCCCATTGCAACACCAACCTCGGCCTGATCCTCAACGCTCGCGGCGAGATCCGCGCCGGCCGCGACGAGCTGCAGCTCGCCGTTCTCTCCTTGGTCGAAGCCGGCGCCGCCGAAGAGCGCCTGGCGCTGGCGCGCGAGAACCTCGCGGTCACCGAGGTACATCTCGGACACGAGGCGGAAGCGCGCGCTCTCTACGAGGCGACGCTCGCCGTCTTCGAGCGCTGCGGTCTGCGCAGCGAGCAAGTGAGCGCGCTGAACGGTCTCGGTCACTGCGCCCGCTTGCGCGGCCACTTCGTCGAGGCCCGCCGCTACTTCGCCGCGGCGCTCGAGCGCACCAGTGCGGACATGTCGCGGCAGATCGGCTTGTGCCACGAGTTCCTCGGCCAGATCGACTTCGACTGCGGCCGCCTCGAAGCGGCCGAAAGCCATGCCCGCCAGGCCTTCGCCCAAGCCGCCGACATCGCCCCCGATGGGGATCTCATGGTGGAAGCGAGCTGGCGCCTGGCGGAGGTGCTCGCCGTCCAGGGCCGCGGGGCCGAGGCGCGGGAGCACTGGGCGCGAGCGGAAGCGCTCTGCCAGAGGCACCACGATCGGCGCGAGCGGGGCTGCGTGGAGCGCGTCCGTGCCCGCATCCTGCTGGCGGAGGGCGAGGACGAGCAGGCCCGCGCCGCTTTCCGTGCCGCTGCGGAAGTCCTGGAGAGTTGCGGCCGCTTGTTCGAGGCCGCTCTCACCCAGCTGGCGCTGGCGGAATCCGAAGCCGAGAGACCGAGCGCTGCCCTGGTGCCGCTCCTCGATTCCCTGCGCGATTTCGTGCGCGAGTCCTTGCCGGCCTGCGGCTGGATCCTCGAACGCGTCGAAGCCCTGCGGCCCGCAGCCACGACGCCGCCGGCGAGCCCAAGCGGCCGCCACGGTTTCGTCACTGCCGATCCAGAGCTGCTGGCGTTGCTCGAAGATCTCCCGGCCTTCGCCGCCTCGCCGCACCCGGTACTCCTGGAAGGCGAATCTGGCACCGGGAAGGAGCTGGTCGCCCGGGCGCTGCATGTTCTCTCCGGTTGCCACGGCGTTTTCGTGGCGGTGAACTGCGCCGCCATCCCGCGCGATCTGTTCGAGAGCGAGCTCTTCGGTCATGCCCGCGGCGCTTTCTCCGGCGCCAGCGGCGAGAAGCCGGGCCTGCTCGAACAGGCTGCCGGCGGCACGCTCCTCCTGGACGAGATCGGCGAGATGCCGCAGGAACTGCAAGCGAAGCTGCTGCGCTTCCTGGACGACGGCGTGCTGCGCCGGATCGGAGAGATCCGCGAACGCCACGTGCGGGTGAAGATCGTCGCCGCCACCAACCGGCCGCTGCGGCGCGGGGTGACGAACGGCGATTTCCGCGCCGACCTTTTCCATCGTCTGGCTGTGCACCCGCTGGAGATCAAGCCGCTGCGCCAGCGCCGCAGCGACGTGGCGCTCCTGGCACTGCACTTCCTGCGCCACGAAGGGCTGGAGGATCGCCTGCAACTCACGCCGGCGCTCCTCGCCGAGCTGGAATCGCAGCCGTGGCCCGGGAACGCGCGCGAGCTGCGCAACGAGCTCATCCGGCGCGCCATGCAGCGCCGGGTGGCGGCCGCGCTGCCAGAACCGGTGGCGGTTGGGTCCTCCACGTCGCTGCGCCAATCGCGCCGCGGCCATGAACGCGCCCTCATCGAAGCGGCCTTGCGCGCCCATCCGAGCAATCTCACCGCCGCGGCGCGCAGCCTCGAGATGCACGTCACCACCTTGCGCCGTAAAATGCGCGCCCTCGGCATCTCCCGTCTCGCCTAAGTTCGTTCCCCGCCTGCTCCCCTTCCTGCATTGCCAGCGCGCCCTTGTTGCGGCATCATGGTGGCAGCGGGTGCCGGCGCCCGCCGGGAGACGGAGATGCATGTACGCGAAGGCTGCTTCCTCATCGCCAGCCCCACGCTCCGCGACCCGAACTTCGCGCGCACCGTCGTTCTCCTGTGTGAGCACGGCGGCAAGGGATCCATGGGACTCGTGGTCAACCGACCGACGGAACACAGCGTGGCCGAGGCCCTCTCCGGCATGCCGGAACGGGCGACGCAGCGCCTCTTCTGGGGCGGCCCGGTGCAACAGCACCTCGTCCTCGTCCTGCACCGTCACGGCATCGACACGCCGGAAGGCAAGGAGATCGTCGACGGCATGGCGCTCGGCAACGACAGCGATGCGCTGGTGCAGATCCTCGAGACCGCTCCGGAACCGATGGCGCGGGTGCGCGTCTTCTCCGGCTACGCCGGCTGGGGCGCCGGCCAGCTGGACGCAGAGATGGAAGAGCACAGCTGGATCGTGCGTCCCGGCGCTGCGCGTCTGGTGTTCGAGACCGAGCCGGAGGTCATGTGGACCGAAGCCCTGCGCGAGCTCGGACCACGCTTCGCCCATCTGACCACCATCCCTCTCGATCCACGGGTGAACTGACCGCCCCTCGTTCCCGGAGCCCTACGGCATGGCCTCTCCTTCCATCAGCACGAGCCGCGGCACCAGTGCGGAGCGTGCACTCGTCGCCGATCTCTTCCGCCGCTACGGCCACCTGCAGGCGGCGCTCGATCCGCTCGAGCGCTTGCGCCCGCTACCGGTTGCCGAGCTGGACGCGTTGCCGCCGGAACAAGCCGCACCGTGGCGCCGCCTCTATTGCGGCCCCATCGGCGTCGAGTTCATGCACCTCCTGCAGCCGGAACGTCGCGCCTGGGTGGCGGAGCGCCTGGAAGCGGAGCCCGAGCCCCCGGATGCCAAGCGCATCCTGCGCCTCCTCGCCACGGCGGAGCTCTTCGAGGCTTTCCTGCACCGCCGCTACGTCGGCACCAAGCGCTACTCCCTGGAAGGCGCCGCTTCCCTCATGCCGCTCCTCGATGCGGTGCTCGACGGCGCCGCGCAGCAAGGCGTCGAGGTCGCGCTCATCTGCATGGCGCACCGCGGCCGCCTCACCGTCATGCACCAGACGGTCGGCGTGCCGGCGGCTTCGCTCTTCGCCGGCTTCCAGGACGTGGATCCGCGCAGCTTCTTGGGCGGCGGCGACGTCAAGTACCACTTGGGAGCCACGGGGAATTTCACCGGCGCCAGCGGCAAGACCGTGGCGGTCCACTTGGTTTCCAACCCGAGCCACCTGGAAGCGGTCGATCCCGTGCTCATGGGGCGGGTGCGGGCGCGGCAGGAGCGCCTCGGCGAAACCGGACCCCGCCGTGTCCTCGGGATCGCGATGCACGGCGACGCCGCCTTCGCCGGGCAAGGCATCGCGTCGGAAACGCTGAACCTCGCTTCGCTGCGCGGCACCAGCGTGCGCGGCATGGTGCACATCGTCGTCAACAACCTGATCGGTTTCACCACGGAGCCGGCGTCGCTGCACTCGTCGCGCTACTCGAGCGACGTCGCCAAACGCCTCGACATCCCCATTCTCCATGTCTCCGGCGACGATCCAGAAGCGGTGGTGCGGGCCGCGCGCATCGCCATCGACTACCGCGCCACCTTCGAGAGCGATGTGGTGCTCGATATGATCTGCTACCGCCGTTACGGCCACAGCGAGGTGGACGACCCGACGGTGACGCAGCCGCTCCTCTATCGCCGCATCGCGGCGCTCCCCCGCGCCTGGGAAGCCTATGCCGCCCGCCGGCAGACACCGGCGGCGGAGCTCACGGCGCTGCGTGACGAGATCGGCGCGCAGCTGGAGAGCGAGCAGGAACGCGCGCGGGCGCAGCGGAAGAAACCGAAGCTGCGCAAGCTGCCGGCCTACTGGGATGCCTACTTCGGTGGCCGCTATGAGCCGCGCTTCGAGGTGGCAACGCAGGTTCCGGCGGAGAGGCTGGAGGAGATCGCCGCCGCCACGCGGCAGATTCCCTCTGGTTTCACCGTCCACCCCAAGGTGAAACAGCTCATGCAGCAGCGCGACGAAATGATGCGTGGCTCGCGCCCGCTGGATTGGGGCACGGCGGAGGCCCTCGCCTGGGGCAGCCTGCTCTGGGACGGCATGCTGGTGCGTCTCTCCGGTCAGGACAGCCGCCGCGCCACCTTCAACCAGCGGCACGCCGTGCTCTTCGACTACGAGACCGGGGCCGAGCACATCCCGCTCCGGCACCTGCACCCGAAGCAGGGTCGCTTCGACATCTACGATTCCTCACTCTCGGAGGCCGCGGAGCTCGGTTTCCAGTACGGCTTCAGCCGCGACTATCCCGACGCCCTGGTGGCCTGGGAAGCGCAGTTCGGCGATTTCGCCAACGGCGCACAGGTGATCCTGGATCAGTTCGTGAGCGCCGCCGAGGACAAATGGGACCTTCTCTCGGGTCTCGTCATCCTGTTACCTCACGGCTTCGAGGGACAGGGGCCGGAGCACTCGAGCGCCCGTCTCGAGCGGTATCTGCAGCTCTCCGCCGACGACAACATGCAGGTGTGCCAGCCGTCCACGTCGGGGCAGTACTTCCATTTGCTGCGCCGGCAGGCGTTGCGGCGCTGGCGCAAGCCTCTCGTTGTCCTCACGCCCAAGAGCATGCTGCGGGCCCCGCAGGCCTGCTCGCCGCGCAGCGCTCTCACCGACGGCAGCTTCCTGCCGCTGGTCGGCGATCCCGAGCACGTCGCTGCCCGGCGCGTGCTGGTCGCCAGCGGTAAGATCGTGCACGAACTGCGGGCGGCCCGGCAGACCCGCGGCCGCGACGACGTCGCCATCCTGGCGCTCGAGCAGTTCCATCCCTTCCCCGAAGCGGAGATGCGCGCCGCGCTGGAGAGCTTCACCCAGCGCCGCGAGGTGGTGTGGGTGCAAGAGGAGCCGGCCAACATGGGCGGGCTCTTCTTCGTCCGCCCATTCCTCGAGCGCTTGGCGGCGCCCGCACCCTGCCGCAGCATCAAGCGCTCCGCGAGCGGCAGCCCCGCCACAGGCTCGGCGAAAGCGCACGATATGGAACAGAAGACCTTGCTCGAGCTCGCCTTCTCCCCACTGGAAGCGTAGCCCCGCCGCAACGTCGGGCCTTGCCCACAACCCCAGCCGCAAACGTCGCGCGTAGCCCACAATCCCAGCCGCAACGTCGGGCTCATCGACGGACTGCGATGATCTCCAGCACCGCGGGCGTGACCATGAGCGTATGCGGTGCTGCTTCGGCAGCTGCGAAGGCTGTGGCGATCTTCCGAGCCCTTTCTGCATCCAACTGACCGAGATCCACCAGACGGCGCAGTCCGCTATGCACGAAGGCCTTTGGCCACTGCCAGATGGTGCTCGTGGCTGGAACCACATCCACCAGGGGTCGGAGCTCGCGCAGCTCGAAGCCCAGCTCCTGGAGCCAAACGGGGAGGATGCGGCCGATGTCGGGCTCGCCGCCGCTGGCGCGCCAGCTCCGCATGACCTGCTCGACGAACTCCTCGAACTCCGGCGACCTCGGCGCCAGTCGCCAGGAGGCATACTCGAAGTATTCGTGCAGCACGAAGACCGCACCGGGCGCGAGTGCCGCCTTCACGCGCTCGAGTAGATCCCGAGGATGCTGCATGAAGGTGAGGATCCAGCGAGCCCAGGCACCGCTGGCGCCTGTGGCGGGAAGCGGCGCCGCGTCGAGATCCAGCTCGTGCGTCTGCACCTGCTGCAACCCGCGCCGGGCGCACTCTGCTTCGAGGACGTCGAGGAAACGCCGCGAGCGCTCCAGCGCCAGCACGCGACCCGTCGGGCCAACGATCGCCGCCAGGTCCAGCGTGGCCCAGCCGGGACCGCAGCCGATGTCGAGCAGTGTCTGGCCCGCGGAGAAGCCGGCACGACGCCAGGCGTCCAGCACTCGCGGCTGCCACACGCGGTGCTGCAGCCCCAAGCGCCCGATCTCCTCGTCGTGCGTCCCCAGCACGTAGTCGGCTTCTCGGCCCATCACGCCTCCGGCACTCCAGCCCCACATGTCGTGAGCGACCGCGAGCCAAGCCCACACGGTCGCTTCGATGCACGGGATGGAAGGCTACCTGGAGTGTGGCACCGCGACCAGCCGGATTCGGACCTGGTCATCCCCGAGGCGCGTAGGAGAACGCACGCCTTCGGGGATCACCAGAGGCTTTCAGGAGAATGCGAGCCGCGGATCAGCGGGCTTGCATGGTCACGAGCTCGACGCCGCCGCTGCCGGCCGCGACGACGAGCACGTTGTTCGCACACTTGACCATGTTGCTGGAGAAGCCCTCGGCGAAGTCGAGCTCGCCGAGCACGCGCAGGCCGCTCGGATCGGGACCACCGCCCGTCGCCCAGCTGCGGGCGCCGGCGATGTCCACCACCTGGACGCCGAGAGCACCGGCAGCCACGAATCCCAAGCTGCCCTGCACCGACACGGCGTTCGTCACCATCTCGTTGGCCCGCACGTCGGAGAAGGCTTCGTGGCGCAGCGCCGCCAGAAGCAGGCCGTCCGGCCGGCGCACCTGGAAGCCACCGTCACCGGCGCCGAGGTAGCAGATGGCGTCGTGCACCTCGATGGTGCCCTTGGCGTCGGGGTAGTTGTAGCCGTCCACCTCGTGCTCCAGCGTGCGCTGCAGCCCTGGCAGCTGGAGCAGCGACAGGTGCGGCCGCGAGCCGCACACCGCGGCCATGGAAGAAGCGCCCGGGAAGCCTATGCCCCGGATGTCTTCCTCGGCCTGGAAAGCGTCCATCGTCAGCTGCTCACCTGTGCGGTCGATGTAGGCCACGCCGCCGTGCAGCGCCCCCACCGAAGCCACGACGTACTCGCCGTCCTTGCCCAGGTCGGTGACCACCCAGCTCGGCAGGCCGAGCCAGCGCGAGGTGGGCTCGAGACCCGTGTTGCCGAGGAGGAACTCCTCGAGCAGCGCCGGCGTCTGCAGCGCCGGATCCAGGCTGCCCATGCCGACGTAGACATGCTCACCATGCTTGAGGACGGAGGTCACGTCGGCGTCGCGATAGAGCACTTCCGAGATCAACCGCGGCCGGTCCGGTTGAGTGAAGTCGATCACCTGCACCGCACCAGCGAAGATGTCGCCGGCGAAGTTGTAGGCGATGACGGCGGTCTTGCCGTCGATGTCCACGTCGTTGGCCTGGACGACGTGCCCGTCCACCACGGGGGGCGACACCTCGGCCACCAAGGTGAGGCGCATGCCATCAGATTTAAACGGAGGCGCGAACTGGCGGCCCGGCGTCTCTTTCATCCGGATGAACAACGGCTTCGCACGATACTGCACGCGCGCGTCCAACTGCGCCGGATCGTTGTTCACCAGCAAGCGATCCGACTGCAGCTGGGGAGGGCTCACCCCGACCTCATCGGTCCCGGGAGCCATCCCGTTCTGAACGCACCCCACGAGCAGAGCCGAGACGAGAAACCATGGTGAGCGCCGCCGCATTCCGCGCCTCCGCTGATTTAGGGCCGATCAACCGGCTCCCCCACGGAACCGGTCCCGCCCGGACTAAGCAAGAGCCGTCCCATCCGCGCGCTGGGTGCTCCAGCGCAGCACAGCCGCGGTCGTTCCTCGAAGCGCCCGTTGCCGCCTCGCCGCGCCTTCCCCGCGGTTCCTTCCCGGGGACCCGGCGCTTGCCACTCGGGACCACGGCTCCCCGCCTCCCTCGTCGGGGCGAAATGCACGCCCGAGCAAAACACGCCGCTTTCCTCGGACAAGGTGCTCTTCAACGCACGTATGGTCGCGCACCTTCACATGCCTGTCACGCCGTCGGCGTGTACACGCAGTCCACCACCGGAAGTTTGTGCACTTTTTCACAAAGTGTGTTTCACAGCGAAACACTCAGCGTCGAGCCAGGCGCAGTGATCCACAGAGTGGCACGCCGACTTGCATGTTTGTGGATAACACGAGAAGAAAGCCGTCAAAGATTCTTACGCTGTCCACGATGTGTACAGCTGCAGAGTCTCTGCGAGCAGTCGGCGCGATGGTTTCCGTGCAGACCTGTTGACAAGCTTC
>DASRJW010000019.1 GCA_035649275.1 Candidatus Krumholzibacteriia bacterium | reverse complement strand
GTCAGCCACTTGACGTTCCATGACGCGCCGTACGCCTACGGTGTCGGCTTCGCCATCCAGGGAGCGCGGAGCGAGGTGGGACGCATCGCGGTGTCCTCGGGCTCCGAGGGCGTGCGTTTCATGATCGACCTCGGACTCGGTTTCCACGTCTCCGACCGCACCCACTGGTTGTAGCGGAAGGACCGCCGGATGAAGAGAGGGACAGGACGCCTGCTGCTCCTCGCGTCAGCGGTCCTCTGCACCGCTTCGGGCAAGCCTTCGTCGTACCGGTTCGCGGACAAGGAACCGGTGCAGGAGGCCGACGATCGACGACCCATCGCGGTGCCGCAAGCGGCGGATTTCCACAAGATGTTCTACTTCGTCGACGTCGTGGTTCGGCGCCCGGCAGTCCGCAGCCTCGCCCCGGCCCCGGTGCGCAGCTCCCGCGACGTCAATGCGCTGGACGAGATGCCGAGCTCCAGCTGGTTCACCCCTCGGCTCGGCGCGCGAGAGCTCTCCCCGGAAGAGATGCTGCGCGGTCCCGCCGCTGTCGGATCGCCGCAGCTGCCGATTCGGGTCCTCAAGGCCAAGCCACAGGGAAATCCCGGCTTCGTCATCGCCGACGCGCGGGGGAAGAAATACATCGTCAAATTCGATCCCCCCGAATTCCCCGGGATCGAGACGACCACTGCCTTCGTGGTGAATCGCCTCTTCTGGTCCTTCGGCTACAACGTGCCGGAGGACTTCACTTTCTACCTGCGACGCGAGGAGCTCGAGGTCGCCCCGGGAAGCCAGTACACCGAGGCGGATGTGGACAAGGTGCTGAGCCTGGTCGCGCCGCCGGTGGATGGGCGGTATCGGGCGACGGCGAGTCTCCTGATCGACGGCGTGTACTTGGGTCCCACCATGGACCGCGGCGTGCGCGAGGATGACCCCAACGACGGCATCCCCCACGAGGAGCGGCGCGTGTTGCGGGCCCTGCGGGTGTTCGGCGCCTTCCTCAATCACAGCGACATGCGCGTCGACAATGCAGGGGACTTCTACCAGGGTGAAGCCGGGCAGGGCCACGTGGAGCACTACCTGCTCGATTTCGGCGAAGCCTTCGGCGGTCACGGCGCGGAGCACGGTTATCCATGGGACGGCTTCGAGCACTATTTCAGTTACCGCGCTGCGGCCCACAACTTCGTGACCCTCGGCCTCGACGTCCATCCCTGGGAACACATCGTCCCGACGCCCTGGAAGTCCGTCGGCATGTTCGAGTCGACCACCTTCGATCCCGCGACTTGGAAAGAGGTCTATCCGTTCGAGCCCATGCGGCGCAGCCAGCCTGCCGACGACTACTGGGCGGCGAAGATCGTGGCTCGCTTGACCCACGAGCAGCTACAAGCCCTAGTGCAGGCCGCCGGCTATCCTGAGCCCGGCGCCGGGGACTACGTGCTGCAGACGTTGTGGGAGCGGCGGCGGAAGGTGCTCGGCTATTTCATGCGCCAAGTGACGCCTGTCGATGCGGTGGGAGTGGAGGGGGAGATGCTGCAGTTGGTAGACATGGGCAGGCGGTTCGCGGCGCTCACCCCTACGGCATACGAGGTCCGGTTCTGGGACGGCGAGGGCAGCGAGCTGCAGATGCACAGCGAGAATCTTCCAGCCGGCACCGGCGATGTCTTGGAGCTCCCGATTCCTGTCTCCCTCAGGGAGAGGGCCCATGGATACCTGCGAGTCGACCTCCGAGCCCACTGGGGCGATGCCGCCGCCCCCTCGCCGGCCCAGTTCCACCTGCGTTTCGACGGCCAAGGGGAGCCCCGGGTCGTAGGCATCGTGCACTGAAGGGTCGCGATCCTCTTCGAGCCCGGCACCCGCCGCGAAGAGCGGCTCAGGTCCCGAGGCGTCTTCGAAAGAGACGTTCAGAGCCTCGGAAGTCCCCTAAACAGGACGCCCGTCGCTCCCCCAGAGCACCCGACGAAATCGTCTAATCAATTGTGTTGAATATGTTTACGTGAATGCTGCGGGGGCAAAGCGAGTCGGTACTCTTCATGCATTCTGAACCTCGCCACCATTCGGAGGCCCAGTGTCCCGGCCCACATCCCAGTCGTCTTTCCGTCGCATCGCGTTCCCGACCTGGCTCGCCGCCATCTGGTGGGGCGCCGTCGCGTCTGCCGATCCCGGCTTGCCTGCCGCCGCAGCGAGCGAGGAACTGCAGCGAGTCACAGCGAAAGGCCAGGACCTGCGCCAGGTCGCTGCGACGAGCCAGGCTCCGCTCCTGTCGTCGACTCCGTCGCTGGACCCTCTGCTCTTCGTTTCCCCACGGGGTACGGGCTTCTTCTCCGGCGCGGCGCCGGATCTCGCCAAGGGTCTCGCGCTCAACGGCGCACTCTCCTTTGGAGCGGACCGGGCACTGCAGCACGGCCAGCCCGAGCCCAGCTTGGGGGTCGACCTCGGCACCTCGAGCGCCTTCACCATCGCACCCATCGTCCGCACCCACTATGGCTGGGTGGCGGGCGCTTCGGCCTACGCCCTCGCCGTCGCCGCGGGGACCTACAGCTACACCCGCGAGGCAGGATCGGGCTCCTCGGTTCTCCTCAGCTCGGCTCTGGGTCTCGCGGTGGGTGAAGCGGTCGCGCACCACTCCTCGCGCGCCCGCACGATGCAGGATCACCTGATCCTGGGACGCAAGGGTCTCGGCCTGAAGATGAAGTTCTGACCCGCCTGCACTCGAACGGCCGCCGTCCAGGCCGATCGATTTCCCGCTAACGACTCTTTGCTCGTGGTGGGCTCGACTCGCGCGCCGAGGGCTCCGCGCCCGAGCGGCGCTGGGGAAAGCCGCGCGAGGCGTGCACGGTGGCGACGGCGATGCCGGTCAGGATGAGGGCGGCCCCGAGCCCGGTGCGCGCCGTGATCGTTTCGTCGAGGAGGAGCCAGCCGAGCAAGGTCGCGAGGATGGGGATGACGAACGTCTGGTAGGAGACGACGGTGACCTCCACACGGCGCAGCACCCAGAGGTAGAGGCTGAAGGCCAGCACCGAGCCCACCACGGCGAGATAGAGGATCGTCATCCAGGTGAGACCGTCGTAACGGCGCGGGTCGCTCCGCTCCAGAGGCGCCGCGAGAGCGAGGGTGACCAGTCCACCGACGAGAAAGGTCGGGAGCAGCAGCACCTGCGGGTCGTAGGTCGTACCGTGGCGTTTGGTGAGGACGGAAGAGGAGCTGGCGAAGAGGACGCTCACCAGCACGGCGCCCACCCCGATGCCGCTCTCGGCATGCAGGTTGTCGGAGAAGATGAGGACGACGCCACCGATGCCAGCGGCGATCCCCACCAGCTTCGCCGTGGTCAGGCGATCGCCGAGGAAAACTCGGGCGAGGAGGGCGACGACGAGCGGCATGGTGCTGTAGAGCACCGCCGTGAGGCCGGATGAGATGCGCTGCTCGGCGCAGTAGACCAGGATGTACGGGATGGCGACCTGGGTGATGCCGAGCGTGAGGCTGAGCCACCAGAAGCGCCGTACCTCAGGGAGCCGCAGGCGCCGCGCCAGGAGGACGAGCGCGAGCAACAGGGCGGCGATGACGAAGCGAACGCTGACCGCGGTGAGCGGCGGGGCACCGCGCAAGCCGAACTTGATCACCGTCCAAGTGCTGCTCCAGATCAGGCACATCCCGGCGTAGGCGACGACCACGAGCCAGGGAATGCGTGGGGACTCGGGGCGCATCCACTTCCTCCGGTTGTTCTGGAAGTCCCTCGACCCGCAGCAGAGGGCAATCCGTGGATCCTACACGTTCGTCAGCCGAGCTCGGGCCGGGACTCCGTGACGCCGCCCCGCTCCGGCAACCTTGAGCCGCGCCGCCCACTTGGCCTACAGTGCTCGCGCCACACCGGCAACGACAGGTTCCGTGACGCGGCGGCGGTCGTTGCCGCTTGCCACCGATGCCCCGGGAGTACGCATGCGAGCGCCGGTTTTCTTCGCCTTTCTATGGTTGCTGCTCGGCGCCCCGGGCGCGGGCGCGGCCACGCTCCTCCTCCGGGGTGGACGCGTCCTCGATGCGGAAGGGGGACGCTGGCTCGACGGGCGCGTGGTGGTGCTGGAGGCCGGTCGCATCCGCGCCGTGCTGCCCGAAGCCCAGGCAGTGCCGGCCGACAGCAGCATCGACCTCGAGGGCCTGTACCTCGTTCCTGGTCTCATCGATCTGCACACGCACCTGTTGCTGCACCCTTACAACGAAGCCCTCTGGGACGACCAAGTTCTGAAGGAGGCGCTGGAGTTTCGCACCCTGCGGGCCAGCGTGGCGGCACGGCGGACGCTCGAAGCGGGCTGGACCACGATCCGCGACCTCGGCACCGAGGGCGCCGGCTTCGCCGACGTGGCGCTGCGCGATGCCATTGCCGCTCGACTCATTCCGGGGCCCCGACTCTTCGTCGTCACCCGCGCCATCGTGGCGGTGGATTGCTACGGGCCGAGCGCTTTCGATCGGCGCTGGGACGTGCCGCAAGGGGCGCAGGAAGTGAACGGCGCTGACGGCATGCGCGCCGCGGTGCGGGCGCAAATCGCCGCCGGAGCCGACTGGATCAAGGTCTACGCCGATTACCCACGCACCCGCGGGGCCGGCGCGAGGCCGACGCTCACACTGGAGGAGCTGCGGGCCGCGGTCGACGAGGCCCGCGCGGCGGCGTTGCCGGTAGCGGCTCACGCGGTCACGGACGAGGCGATCGAACGTTGTGTCGAAGCCGGAGTGCGCAGCATCGAGCACGGCTTGGAAGTTTCCACCAAGGTGCTGCGCCTCATGCGCAGTCACGGTGTGGTGTTGTGCCCGACCCTGGCGGCGTACGAAGCCACGGCGCGCTACGCCGGCTGGAAGCCCGGCGATCCCGAACCGGAAGTCCTGCGCCACTCGCGCGCTGCTTTCGCGCGCGCTCTGGAGGCAGGGACCGCCATCGCTTGCGGCAGCGACGCCGGCGTCTTCGCTCACGGTGACAACGTGCGCGAGCTCGAGCTGATGGTGGCCTACGGCATGTCCCGGATGCAGGCGCTCCGCGCCGCCACGAGCGGCGCTGCCGCGGTGCTCGGCCTCGGCGAGGAGTGTGGTCGCATCGCTCCCGGTTTCCGCGCCGACTTGGTGGCCGTACGCGGCGACCCGCTCCAGGACATCGCAGCGCTGCGGCAGGTCGCACTCGTCCTCCAGGAGGGGAGAGTCGTCCGCTCCCAGCGGTGAGCTTCTCGGCTGGGGTGCCGGCAAGCGGTACCCGTCTCGCCTTCCTTGCTTCGCCGGCATTCCTTCGATAGGATGGGCAGTGCTGAGATCTTCATCGTGTCTCTGACCCGTTGTCGCCTCGGCCAGTCGGTCGAGAGGCGGCGGGGCTCCTCTTCGAGCCGGCGGCGTCACGGACGCCAGTACGGACAGAGGGAACGCGGCATCCCATGCGGCAGACACGAAAACCAAGCCCGAGGAGGGTGAGATGGCGAAGTACACGCTGATCGCTTCGCGCGACCCGCTCGAATCCCGCGAGGGGGAAAAGTATTGCCTGCTGGCGGGCGACCTGCGGCGCGAGGGCAACGAGGTGACGCTGTTCTTGGTGCAGAACGCCGTGTTCGGGGCCCGGAAGGGCGCCGCCACCGGCGCCTACGCCAAGCTGTCCGGTGCTGGCGTCGCGGTGGTGGCTGATTCCTTCTCGCTGCGCGAGCGCGGCATTGGGAAGGAGCGACTGGCGGCAGGGATCGCGGTCGCCGATCTGGATGTCGTCATCGATCACATGAGCGAGGGCCGCAAGGTTCTCTGGAACTGAGGAGACACCATGGCTGGCAAGAAAACTCTCACCTTCGCCATCATGGACGCGCCCTTCGAGAACGCGCGGACGGTGACGGCGATGCGGCTCCTGGACATCGCGGCGCGTCGCGGCTACGACATCAACGTGTTCGCCTACGAGGGTGCCGTGGGGCTCGCTTTCGCCAAGCAGGTGGGGCACGCCAACGCGGTGCACGGCCGTGATCTGCAAGAGGAAGACCACCCGCTACCGCGGGAATGGGTGGCGGCTCTCATCGAGACCACTCAGGCTCATGGCGGCAAGCTGGACTGGATCAACTGCGGGCTCTGCGTGGACGAACGGGGCGTGGCCGAGGCCGTGCCCGGGACGCGGCGCGGCTCGCCTGCCGACCTGTGGAAGGCGGCGGAGAACTCCGACTGCACTCTGGTCATGGGCGCCAAGTAGGCGCGCAGGGAGGAATCATGCCCAAGAAAGTCCTTCAGGTGCTCGACGCGGGTTACCGCTGCACCATCGAAGAGCAAGACGATCCAGTGGTCTGGATTACCCACGTCATGAAGGGCGCCGGGGCCGACCTGGCGCTCCTGCTCTGCGGCAACGCGGTCAACTACGCCGTCCGCGCTCAGGACGCCAGCGGCCTCTCCTTCGGCGGCCGCCGGCAGACGCAGCCGCCGGTGCTGCATCAGGATCTGGCCAAGCTGGTGACGAAGGGTGTACCCGTCTATATGGTGCAGGAGGACGCTGCCGAGCGCGGCATCGAACCCAATGAATGCATCGACGGCGTGGAGAAGATCCCGCGCGCCGGGATCGCCCGTCTGTTCGCCGGCTACGATCAGGTCTGGCACTGGTGAGACGCATGAGCCTCGCGTCGTGCGACCGGGCACGACGCGAGCTCTCCTGCTGCGTCGGGTCCTGGGAAGAGACGGCGCCCGAGTGAGCGCTGGCTTTGACACCGCTTGGATGAGAAGCGAGAGGAGACGAACCGCCATGTCCCGCCTGTCCGAGTGTGCCCGCCCTGCTCCCTCTCGCCATTCCTTCGCGTCGCGCGGCGCCGCCGGAGCAGGGCGACTTTCCCGGCTCGTACCGGCGCTGCTGCTCATCAGCCTGGTCGCTGCGTCCTGCCTGGCGCTCCTCGCCGTCTCGGGCGCGGCGCAGGAGGATCGCAAGCAGACACGGCCGACGAAAGCGCGGCTGGCGGTGGCGGTGGAGAAGGTCCTGGTGCTGGACGGCGACACGGTGCTGATCGATTGGGGGAACGGCGACCAGGAGACGGTGCGCATCTTAGGCGTAGACACGCCGGAGACCCAGAACATCGAGCACAATCTGCCCTACGACCAGCCCTTCGGGCGCGAGGCGGCGAGCTTCGCCCGCGGCGCCTTCGCCGTCGCCAGCCAGGTAGAGATCCTGCGGGGGGAGCAGAAGGATCCCTACGGACGCACCCTCGGCTACATCTTCCTGAACGGGAAGAACTACTCGGAGCTTGTCGTGCGCGCCCACCTCGCGGAGGAATCGGTGACGCACTTCGGCGACAACGGCTTCCCTGACGAGGCCAAGGCCGTGACGGAGGCGGCACGCGCCGCCGGCCCCGTGCCCTTCGAGCCGCCCCACGAGTATCGCACCCGCATGCGCAAGGTCACCGAGTCGCTGCGCGCCGCGGGAGCGCTGCCGCCGGCCAAGCAGTGACGCCGAGCCCGGCGAGCGGCGTCCATCCGCATTGCGCTCCTGCCCCCTCCTCCTTTACCAGTGGGCGGCGTACAATCCGCGCATGAGCTACGAGCTCCTCGACCACACCGGCGACGTGGGGATCGTAGTGCGGGCTCGCGACATCGAGACTCTCTTCGCCGAGGCTGCGACCGCGATGTTCGCGATTCTGGCCGACGCCGCCGAGCCCCGTGCCGCGGGCACGACAGCGGCCATGCCGCACCGTGAGACCGTGCCCTTGCCAGAGGCTCCGACGGCGGAGGACCTCCGCGAGTTTCTCGCCGACCTCCTCTTTCGCTTTTCAGCCGAGCATGTCATGTACATCCGCTTCGCCTCGGGCTCGGGGGTCATCGAGACGGTATGGGAACCCTTCGATCCCGGTCGCCACCGCCTCGTGACCGAGCTCAAGGCAGTGACCTACCATCAACTGCGGCTAGAGCGGGAAAACGAAGGATGGATGGCCCAGGTCATCTTCGATGTTTGAGCGACCTGGATGAGGTACTCACGGCTGCGTCCCGCCCGCGGGGAGACGGACGGCTGTATGGGCGAATCAGGTGAATGACGGCGCGACGCTACGATGCAGGAGAGCGAATGACCGACCTCGTCCAGATCAGGCCATACCTCTACGAAATCCCCAAGACAGGCGGGATGCGCGTCCCTGGACGTATCTTCGCCACACGCCAGCTGATGGACTCCCAGAAGACCGACGAGGCGATCGCCCAGGTCAGGAATGTCGCCCACCTCCCCGGCATCGTCGGGCACTCTCTCGCCATGCCCGACTTCCACTGGGGTTACGGCTTCCCTATCGGCGGGGTCGCGGCATTCGACGCCGAGGAAGGCGTGATCTCCCCCGGGGGAGTGGGGTACGACATCAACTGCTTCGAAGGAGGTACGGTCGTACTGTTCCCTGATGGGTACAGCCGGCCGATCCGGGAGATCGTCGCGGAGCAGGCTCGCGATCCGGTCTCGGTCTTCGACCGCCGCGCGAAGCGGCTCACGCACGCCGCCGTCGTGGCAGGACTCGCGCAGTCACCACGGAAGCAAGTGTGGGAGCTTCTGACGGCCTCGGGTCGCAAAGCCGTCGCCAGCGAGGATCACCCGTTCCTCACGCCCAGGGGCATGCGGGCGCTGGGGCGGCTCGAGCGAGGCGATCGAATCGCCGTCGTCCCCTTCGAGGGCGTTCCCTATGAGAAGCCCACTGCTGAGGTCATCGTT
This sequence comes from Candidatus Krumholzibacteriia bacterium, assembly GCA_035649275.1. NCBI lineage: Bacteria > Candidatus Krumholzibacteriota > Candidatus Krumholzibacteriia > Candidatus Krumholzibacteriia bacterium. Next base: position 5,446 of record DASRJW010000019.1, on the reverse strand, counting down.
TCGAAACAGGACTTCCTCGGGACAGCGGCACGACTCGGGAAGGATGATCGAGGCTCGAGGTTGACGCAGGCTCTCACGGACCTCCAGCCGCTCCTCCCGCTCACGTTCGACCACCCAGCCCTTCCGGTGCTCCTCAAGGTCGCCGGGTACGTGCTCGGCGACGGCTCGATCTCCTTCGAGCGCCGAAGCGGCAAGGGTTCCGTCACGATCAGTGGGCAGAAGCACGATCTCGAAAGGATCGCCGCCGAGCTTCGGCCCTGGATCACGGTCTCGCGGGTCTACTCGCGCCATCGGCGTCACACGATCCCCACGACCTACGGGGTGGTTCGCACCGAGAGCACCGAACACTATGTCCGCGTGCCTTCGCTCGGATTCGCCCTGCTCCTGGTGGCGCTCGGAATCCCCGTGGGGCGCAAAGCATCTCAAGATTGGAAGATGCCTTCCTTTTTGTGGAAGGCACCCCGTTGGCAGCAACGGCTCTTCCTCGCCGGGTTCTTCGGGGCGGAGCTCACGGCACCGCGCCCCTTCGTTCGGGCGAATCACAGTTTTCAGTGTCCGGTACTCGTCGCGGTCAAGCGAGAGGGGTACGTGGATAGCGGCCGGGAGTTTCTCCTCGAGGTGGCCCGCATGCTCGAGGGCTTCGGTGTCTCATCCCTCACGGTCTCCTCGCGCCCAGAGCAACTCAACTCCGACGGCCGCCGCTCGATCCGCCTCCGGCTGGTTATCTCCAGCCGCGAAGAGAATCTTCTCCGTCTCTGGGGTCGAATCGGCTACGAGTACTGCGAAAAGCGCGCGAACCTGGCCCGCGCTGCCACCGGCTATCTGCAGCGAAAGCGGGCGTTCGTAGCCGCTCGCGAAACGGTGCGCCGCGAGATACTCGAACTCCGTGCCATCAGCCGCTGGGGAGCGAAAAGGATCATGGCCGCCGTGTCGGCCGGAGGAGTTCCGGTCAATCTCAGGTTTGTCGAGCACACGATCTACGGCGGGGCCAAGCGTTCCCTCCGCGCTCCTGCCGGCTTCCCGACCTTCAGCGACTGGTGCGAGGAGTGGTCGAGGGGCGAGGTAGTCTGGGAGGAGGTCGCCGCGAAGGTTCCCCGGCGCGGCGTGCGGCGGGTGTACGACCTCACCGTGGCCCATCGCGACCACACCTTTGTCGCGAACGGGTTCGTCGTCCACAATTGCGGCGTCCGCATTGTCCGCACCAGTCTCGACCGGCGCGATGTCCAGCCGAAGCTCCGCGAGCTGGTGCGGAACCTCTTCCACTCGATCCCCGCCGGCGTCGGGAGTGCGGGCTCGATTCCCACCCCGCAAGGGAAGGACCGCATTGCGATCGTCACGCAAGGCGCTCAGTGGGCAGTCGACCATGGCTACGGGGTTGCCGAGGACCTCGAGCACATCGAGGATGGCGGGGTTTACCCCGGTGCCGATCCGAAAGCTGTGAGCGACCGGGCATTCAACCGTGGCATGCCGCAGGTCGGCACACTCGGCAGCGGTAACCACTTCCTCGAGATCCAGGTAGTGGACGAGATCTACCGCAGAGATGTCGCCGACCACTTCGGTCTACGGCCAGGGACCGTCTGTTTCTCGGTGCACTCGGGCTCGCGCGGCTTCGGCTATCAGGTCTGCGACGACTTCCTCAAGACGATGATCCAGGCGAGCCGCGACTACGGGATCGACCTCCCCGACCGCCAGCTCTGCTGCGCACCGCTGCACAGCCCCGAGGCCAAGCGCTACCTCGCCGCGATGGCGTGCGCGGCCAATTTCGCCTGGGCGAACCGCCAGGTCATGACCGCTATCACGCGCCGCGTCTTGGCCCAGACATTAGGGGTTTCCGAAGTCTCGCTCGAGGCTCACCTTATCTACGACGTCTGTCACAACATCGCCAAGTTCGAGGAGCACGGTGGCCGGAAGGTCTGCGTCCACCGGAAGGGTGCCACGAGAGCCTTCGGCCCCGGCAATTCTTCCCTCCCGCCCGCGTACCGCGACCTTGGCCAGCCCACGTTCATTCCGGGCGACATGGGCCGGGCGAGCTACCTGCTCGTCGGCAAGGAGGGCTCGATGCGCGAGACGTTCGGTTCTACCTGCCATGGCGCGGGCCGCGCCCACTCACGCACCGCGATGAAAAGAATGACCCATGGACGCGACCTCTTCAAGGAGCTCGAAGAGCGCGGCGTCATCGTCATGGCCCACGGCCGCGACTCGGTGGCCGAGGAGATGCCGGAGGCCTACAAGGACGCCAGCCTTGTCGTCGACGTCATGGAACAGGCCGGTGTCAGCGACAAGGTCGCACGCCTCCGCCCGATCGGTTGCATCAAGGGGTGATCATCCTACCGAGCCCCTTGTATCAAACGTCGAAGACGAGTTCGGTCACGTAGCCCGCATCGTCATGGCGAATCGACAGGCCGCTGAAGGTGGCGGCCTTGATCGCCTTGTGGAGATCCCGCGACGGGCCTCCTGCCACGAGGGCGCGCAAGCGCGCCGGGTCGAGCGGCCGCGCTGGGTCCGTCCGCTCGAGCGCCGTGATGTCGAAGACGCTGAAGACGATCTTCTTTTCCTCCGCCCGGTAGAGGAGCTCGTTGAGCCAGTCGACGAGCAGCGTTTCGGTATCGAAGGCGCGCAGGTCCAGCTCGAGGCGCACCTCGGGGCGGACGGCAGAGAGGTCGGTGAGCAGGCTGAACATGCCCCGGGCCGCGGCGGTGAAAAGCGCCGGCAAGGTGCGGCCGCGGACACGGAGCGCCCAGTCCGCGGTGGGCTCGATTTCCTCGAATGGCGTGTCCAGCATGACCTCGCACGAGTATACACGCGTGCCGCTTTTTACTTCCGGCGGAGCACGCCGAGGGCGTAGGGGCCCGGTCCGGTCAGGAAGAGGGCGAGGTAGACCCCGAGGAACTCGAGGGCGTGCGAGGCGCCGTTCCAGCCGGCGCTCTCCTCCCCGGCGGGCAGGCGCAAGTGTCTGCTGATGGCGACGCACATGTTGAAGCCGAGCAGCGCCGCGGCGGGACGGAAGAACAAGCCGAGCATCAGGAGGAGGGAGCAGCCGAACTCGGCGAAGCCCGCCATGAAGCCCCAGAAGGTGTGCAGCCCGTGAATGCCGAGGTCGGGCAGGGCGGCCCCGATGCGCGCCCAGCGCTCGGGCCCGCCCGAGATCTTCCCGTAGCCATGGAACGCCGCCATGCTGAAGCCGACGACGAGACGGAGCAGCAGGAGACCGAGATCCCGGGTCGCATAGGTCGGAGCATCGATGCGGCGCATGAGGTCGTCCTTTCAGGAGAGAGGGAGCTCGTGAGCGAGGTCAGGGGTCTTGGAGTTGCGTGTTCACACCGGGTCGCGAAAGAGTGGGTGCGTCAAGCAGTGCGGCCCGCCCCGGGCACGGCAGATCTCGTTGCTTCCCACCAGCACGCAGGCGCGCTTGCCGCTCTCCACGTCCAAGGGTGAGCGGCCCTGCAACAGCTCCTTGGCACCCACGATGGCGAAGCCGTGCCGTCCGAGTTCCTCGGCGGTGGCGACATTCCGATCGTAAAGGACCACGACCCCGGGAGCCACGGCGAGGGCGTTGGCGCCGTCAGTCCACTGCTCTCGCTGTTGCAGGACGGGATCACTTCCACCGCAAGGTATGGGCGCGAAATCCAGCTGGCGGCGGCGGAGAGCGGCCAGCAGGTCGGGTTGGGCCGCGGGCTGCGAATCCTTCGCATGCAGGTCGATCTCGAAGACGCGCGCCGCGCCGGGACCGCCGGACTCGACGAGGGGCGGGTAGACCAGGCACGCGTCGCGATCGATGGGCGTGATCACGGTGTCGAGGTGCATGTAGGCGCGAAGCGCCGGCAAGGCGACCAGGATGAGCCAGCGCGGTCCCTGCTCGCGCCGCGCCAGAGCGCGGACGAGGAGCTGCACGCCGGTGCGGTTGGTGCGCTGCGAAACGCCGACGGCCACCACTTCGGGAGAGAGGACGAGGACGTCGCCGCCTTCGAAGCGCGGGCGCTGCGGGCCAAGAGAAAGGCTCTGGTCGTAGGAGGAAGTGGTGGGTTCGTACAAGCGCGGCACCGCGGCGAGGTCGGGATGGAAGCGGAAGACGACATCGGCGAGGAGCGCTTCGCGCTGCCGCGCCGGCGTCGCCATGGCAGCGATGAGCACCTCGTGGCCGATCACCACCTGAGGATCGCGCTGGAAGCAGACGTTCGGCACCGGGGGAATCTCGAAGAGATCATCGGCGTCGTTACCGCTGCCGGCGAGCTCGCGGCGCACTCCGCTGGTGAGCGCCCGGGCGAGCTCGGCGGGGGAGGCGGCGTGCAGCCGCTCGAGAAGCGCCGGCGCCAGGGCTTCTTGCAGCGGATCGAGGACCCAGTGGCGCGCTTCCTCGCGCCGGAAGGCAGCAGCGAGCAGCACGTGGGCGTCCAGGACCTCGACACCCAGCGCCTCCAGCACGCGGCGGAAGCGCCGGTGCTCCTTGCGCGCCGCCTCGCCGAAGAGGATGTCGTCGAAGAGGAGCTCCTCCATCATGCTCGGCAGCATGTGATCCACCTCGGGGCCGGGCTCGTGCACGAGCACCCGACGGAGGCGCCCGATCTCCGAGGTGACCTGGACCGATGACACGCGAACCTCCGGGAACGAGCGGCGCCGCCTGGCGCGTTGGCGCCGGCCCAGCGACGAACGCGGGGGATCATACCCGACCGGTCCAGCGGGGTCCGGCGCCGCGGAACGCTTTCTGGGCCGCCGGAGCCGCTGCACGGTTCCGCTCCGCTCCCGTGGCTGCTATGGTCCGCTGCATGAGCTCGGTCGCACGCCCCGACCCCGAGGCTTCCCGCTCGGGGTTCTCCGTCTGGGAAGACATCTCGGTGCGCTTCCGCGACACCGATGCCATGGGGCACGTGAACAACGCCGTCTACCTCACCTATCTCGAGGTGGGGCGGCAGGCCTACTGGCGGCGTTTCTCCGCTCGCACGAACTACGAACAAGTCCCCTTCGTGCTCGCCCATGCGTGTCTCGATTTCCGGGCCGAAGCGCGGGTGGGCGAGGTCATCCGCGTCTTCCTGCGCACGAACTGGGTGTCGAGGCGCTCCTTCGGCATGGAGTACGAGCTGCGGGAGCGCGAGTCCGGACGACTGGCCGTCACCGGCGAGACGGTGCAGGTGACCTACGACTACGAGGCGAAGCGTTCCATCCCCGTTCCCGACTGGCTCCGCCAGGAACTCGAGCGGATCGAGGGGCGGCCGCTGCCCTCCAAGCCGCCGTCACCCTGACGATGGGAAAACCGGGGAACCTGCGGCGCACGCCTCGCATGGGCAATGCGTGGTTCCTACTGGGGGTGTAGCAGCGTGGGTCTGATCGGCCGCTACACAGAGTGGCTGCACACCCGCTGGCCGGCGGGCACGGTGGAGAAGCTGCCCGAAATCCTGCCCGACGGCTCGACGCGTGTTCCAGGTTTGTACGTGGCCGGAGATCTCACCGG
>DASRJW010000018.1 GCA_035649275.1 Candidatus Krumholzibacteriia bacterium | reverse complement strand
GGGATCGATCTGTACCGGCACAGTCGCGGCATGCGGGCGACGCTGGTCGGGACCTACCAAAGCGTGAAACACGAGTTCTGCGACGACGACGCCGCGAGCTGGGAGAGAGCCTCCAACATCCCGGATTTCAAGATCGACGAGATTCTTCGCCACGCATGTCCCCAGGGCACCTTCGGCTACAAATTGGACATGAGCGCCTGGCAAGCCGGCGTCCAGCTGGCCTTCGAGTTCTGAAGCCGATCCGCCGCGCTCACACCGCGGGCGGGGCCTGCTCGTGCCACTGCGTCTCCTGCTGCAACCGGTACGCTACCTCCAGGAGCAATGCCTCCGAGAATGCCGCTCCCATGAAAGACATGGAGGTAGGCAGGCCGTTCTCGCCGAAGCCGTTGGGGAGACACACCGCTGGCAAGCCGCAAAGATTGCCGGCGGCGATGAGCGCGGGGCCCGGGTTCACGTCCGGATAGGCATTGCGGAACTTCTTGTCCAGCGGTGAGGCGACGTTCGCCCGCGTCGGCGCTGCCACCAGGTCGAAGCGCTGGAAGAGGGCGTTCACCGCCCGCTTCATCGGCGCCCGCAGGCGGAGCGCCTGCACGTAGTCCACCGCCGGCGTCAGCAAGGCGTTGTAGCCACCGATGCGATCCGCGGGACAGCGCAGCTTCGCGACCTCCCCCGATTCGAGGAGCGGCAAGAAAGCGGCGGCGCCCTCGGCATCCACGATGGTGCCGACGCAGGGACCCCAGGGGAAATCGGGCCACTCCACCTCGCGTTCGATGTCGGCGAAGGGGGCGAGCACACGCAGGCTTGATTCGAAATTGTCGCGCACGGCGGTTTGCACCTTCTCGATGCAGCCCTTGGGCACCATGACCCGCAGGCGACGACTGCGTGTGGCCGCCGGCCGCCGCCAGCGGAAGCCGCGGTCCACCGCGGTGGCATCTTCCGGGTCGCTGCCGGCGATCGCCGCGAGCACGAGGCCGCAGTCCTCGGCGCTCCGGCACATGGGTCCGAGCTTGTCGAGCGTCCAGCTGAGCGCCATGGCTCCGTGGCGGCTGACGAGACCGTAGGTGGGTCGGAGCCCGGTCACGCCGCAGTACGCGGACGGCGTCAGGATGCTGCCCGAGGTCTCCGAGCCGATGGCGAAGCCCACGAGACCGGCGGCCACGGCGCTTCCCGGGCCGCTCGACGAGCCGCCACTCCAGTAGGCGCGGTTCCACGGCGTGATGCCCGGACCGGTGAAGGCGGCGTCGGCTTCGTCGTAACCCATGCCACCGGCCAGCTCCACCATGGCGAGCTTCGCCAACAGCACCGCACCGGCGTCGCGCAAACGGCGCACCACCGTGGCGTCGTGGTCGAAGACTTGATTGCGGTACGGTTCGGCGCCCCAAGTCGTGGGCACGCCGCGGGTGGCGAGCAGATCCTTGACGCCGAAGGGCACACCGTGCAGCGGCCCGCGGCTGCGACCGCTGCGCAGGTCGGCGTCGGCGCGCTGCGCTTCTTCGAGCGCCGTGTCCTCCATGAGGGTGACCACGGCGTTCAATTCCCGGCCCTGCGAGCGCAGCCGATCGATGTAGCCCTGGGTCAGCGCCAACGAGGTGAGCTTGCGGCTGCGGAGCATGCGCCCGAGCTCCGCCGCGCTCTTGAAGTAGAGCGGTTCGCTGCTCATCGCGCCGCCTCCGGGGGCAAGGCGCGGAAGACCACGTCGGGTTCGTCGGCATTGGTGAGCGCCGCGGCGCGGAGGGTCTTGCCCGTGCGCGCCGTCCACCCCAGGTTCTCCTGGATGGCTTGCAGCTGCTCCGGCGACAACCGCTGTCCGTAGCGCTGCTTCAGGATCTCGAGCCAGGGGCCGACCTCGACGGGAGTTTCCTCGCTGGGAGCCTGCGCCCGGGCGGCGGCGGCCGCGGCGGCGAGACCGAGACCGGGCAGAGCCGCTCGCGCCCAAGGCGCCGCAGTCACGGCGGCCAGGGCTTGCAGGAAACGCCGGCGGCTCGGTGTCGGTGTCTTCATGAGCTTTCCTCCTCGTCGAGAGCGAAGGTGGCGTGAACCGGTGTGTGATCCGAAGGGTTGGCGGCGCGCCGCGGCTCCCGGTCGATCCCGGCGTCGGTGCAGCGGGCGGCGAGGGGGCGGGAAGCGAAGACGTAGTCGATGCGCAGACCTTCGTTCTTCGCCAAGGCGCCCTGACGGTAGTCCCACCAGGAATACTGCCCCGCTTCTTGGTGGTGCAGGCGGAAGGTATCCACCAGGTTCGGCTCGCAGAGTTGGCGCAAGGCTTCCCGGGCCGCGGGATGGAAGAGCACCTGGGCGCGCCAGAAGAGCGGATCGTGGACATCGCGCTCTTCGGCGGCGACGTTGAAGTCGCCGCACACCGCGTAGCGCGCGGCGGGGTCGTGGCGGTGGTCGAGGAGGGCGCGCAGGCGCGCCAGCCACTGCAGCTTCAGCGCGTAGGCCGGGCTGCCGACGACCTTGCCATTGGGGATGTACGCGGAGTAGACGTGCAAGCCCCGCACGGTGACGCCGAGCAAGCGGGCGCCCTCGGCGTCCAGCGTCTCGTCCCCGAAGCCGCGCGTCGGGTCGCGGAGCGGGGCCCGGGCGACGATGGCGACGCCGTTGTAACCCTTCTGTCCGAAGCTCGCCACCTCGTAGCCGAGGCTGTGGAAGGCATCGCTCGGGAAGGCCTCGTCGGCCACCTTCGTCTCCTGCAGGCAGAGGATGTCGGTTTCGCTCTGCTCGAGCCAAGCGAGCACCGCGTCGAGCCGCACGCGGATGGAGTTGACGTTCCAGCTCGCCAACCGGAGCGGCGTCGCGCTCATGACGGATGGACCCGCACGTCCAGCGGTCGGGCCGAGGCGGTCGCCCGCTCGAGCAGCTGTCGCCAGAAATCGACCCGAAACCACTCCACCATGACAACTCCTCGACCCAGGGGGCGGGCGTTGGCGCGTGGCGCGATGGGGAACGGCTTCGTTTATAGGCGGGGTGCTGGGGGCTGTCAACAGCACTTGCCGGGAGGGGCGGCGCCGGTACAGAATTCCTTGCCGTGGCTTCGAGGTCCGGCGTGCCATGGACCGAGCGGAAGACCCGTCGAGGAGTGTTCGACGAGCGGCCGGGAGCACGATGGGATGAGCAAGGAAACGCTGACGCGGCCGGAAACCTCGTCGTCCCCGCGGGCGCTGCCAGCGCACGAGCCTCTCGTGCACGTCGTGCTCTTGGACGACGACGAGCACACCTACGAGTACGTCGTCCGCATGCTCTGCACGCTTTTCTCCTACTCGGTGCGCGAAGCCTTCGCCATGGCCCGCGAGGTGGACACGACGGGCCGCGTCGTGGTGGCGACGACGCATCGCGAGCGGGCCGAGCTCAAGTGCGAGCAGATCGCCGGCTTCGGGCCGGATCCCCTCGTCGCCACCTCGCACGGTTCCATGCGCGCTCGCATCGAACCCTGCGCCTGAGCGCCCAAATCGCCACTCCGTGGCCCGGGGGAGGCACCCCGCCCCCGGGTACATCGGAAGGAGAGTTCGTGGAGAAACCTACAGCGGCGACGCTCGCTCCGCCTCCAGCGGCCATCACCAAGACCCTCTGGGTGCGGCGCTCGAACCAGACGCCCGCCCTCTACTGGTGGAGCTTGCCGCTGTCGTTGCGCACTCTCGCTTCGACGTTCGCCACCGAGATCGCTTCGATGCAGGCCCTCGTACGCCCTGCTGCAGCGCTCGGTGGTGTGGCCGGCGAGCTCGGCGCCCGGGACCTCGGCTCCGGCGTGGCCCGCGTCGGCGAGGTCGCCGCGCTCCTCCAGGCCTGCGACGACGGCCGCGTCGCTCCTTGCCGCCTGGCGCTCTTCCCGGCGAGCCGCAGCGACGAGGACCTGCAACGCGCCGCGCGCACGCTGGAGCGTGAGTTCGAACGTCAGGGTTTCACCATGGCCATCGTCCCGGGCGGGGATGGCGGCATGCGCCATCGCTTCGCCTTCCGCGTCCCCGGTCGCGTTCTCGAGGCGCTCGAGGTGCTGGCGCTGGGGCGGCGCTTCGGTGGCAATCTCGGTCAGGTAGAGATGGCGCTGCTGCAAGGGCTCCGGCTGCGTGCCGGACAGAGCGCGCGGCTGGAGTTGGTGCTGCAGGGCGGCGGCGTCACCTTGCGCGGCATGGAGCGCGGTGGTCGCCGACGCCTCGTCTACTTGGAGAGCGAGAAAGGCTTCACCGGTGGCAGCGAAGAGCTGACGCTGCGCGAAGCCGTGGGGGCCAGGGTGCGCGAAGCCTGGCGCCGCTTCCCGGTGGGTGTGGTCATGTTCGCCGGGCTGCCGTTCTTCATCGGCGCCTTCTGGGTGCAGGATGCCTGGGCGCGCCGGGCGCGGCCGGCGAGTGACGAGAGCCACCGGCCCCAGGACGAGCGCGGCCGCTCGTGAACGGCCTGCTTCGTCGTCCGTCGACTCCCGACTCTCAGTCCGTGCCGGTCTTGAACTGGCCTTCTTCGGTGGAGCCATGCATCGCCGTGGTCGACGAACGGCCGCTGGCGATCACGTTCGTCACCGCATCGAAGTAGCTCGTTCCCACCTCGCGCTGGTGGCGCACGGCGGTGTAGCCCTGGTGTTCGGCAGCGAACTCCGCCTGCTGCAGCGCCGCGTAGGCCGTCATGCCCAGCCGCTTGTACTGCCGGGCCAGGTCGAACATGTGGAAGTTGAGATTGTGGAAGCCGGCCAAAGTGATGAACTGGAAGCGGTAGCCGAGACCGCCCAGCTCTTCCTGGAAGCGGCCGATCTGGGAAGCATCGAGCTTCGTCGACCAGTTGAAGGAGGGCGAGCAGTTGTAGGCCAAGAGCTTCCCCGGGAAGGCGGCGTGCACCGCGGCGGCGAACTCCCGCGCTTCTCCCAGGTCCGGGGTCGAGGTCTCGCACCACAAGACGTCGGCGTAGGGAGCGTAGGCCAGGGCCCGATCGATGGCGCACTCGAGGCCGCCGCGGATGCGGAAGAAGCCCTCGGGCGTGCGCTGCCCGGTGAGGAAGCGGGAATCCAGGGGATCCACGTCGCTGGTGAGGAGCATGGCGCTGTGCGCGTCGGTGCGGGCGACGAGCAGCGTGGGCACGTCGAGCACGTCGGCCGCGAGACGGGCCGCCGTGAGGGTGCGTAGGAAGGCCGACGCCGGCACCAGCACCTTGCCGCCCAGGTGGCCGCACTTCTTCTCCGCCGCCAGCTGGTCCTCGAAGTGCACCGCCGCGGCGCCGGCGGCGATCATCGCCTTCATGAGCTCGAAGGCGTTGAGCGGGCCGCCGAAACCGGCCTCCGCATCGGCGACGATGGGGACGAACCAATCGATGTCGCCGCTGCCCTCCATGTGCTGGATCTGATCGGCCCGCTGCAGGACGGCGTTGATGCGGCGCACCAGCTCGGGAACGCTGTCGGCCGGATAGAGGCTCTGGTCGGGGTACATTTGCCCGGCGTTGTTGGCGTCCGCAGCCACTTGCCAGCCGCTGACGTAGATGGCCTCCAGGCCGGCCCGCACCATCTGCATCGCCTGGTTCCCGGAGAGCGCGCCGAGGGCGGGAACGAACGAGTGATTGTGCAGCAACTGCCAGAGCTTGCGGGCACCCCGGTCGGCGAGGGTGTACTCGATGCGCAGCGAGCCACGCAGGCGTTCCACGTCGCCGGGGGCGTAGTTGCGCGCGATGCCATGCCAGCGTTGTTTGCTCCACAGATCCGACATCGACGTCACTCCTTCGCGACGGTGGTCGCGGTCAGCTGTTCGTAAGCGGGCAGGGTGAGGAACTCGGCGAAGTGTTCTTGCAGGATCATGTCTTCGAACAGATCGGCAGCGGCGTCGAGACGGCCGCCGTCCCCGCGCCGGCGCCGCAGGTGCTCCAGCGAGGCGTGCAAGGTGCGGCTGACGAGGCTCGTATCGATACGCCTGCCGTCGGCAAGAAGGGCGCCGTGGCGGAGCCACTGCCAGAGCTGGGCGCGGCAGATCTCCGCCGTGGCGGCGTCTTCCATCAAGTCGTAGAGCGGCACGCAGCCGGAACCGCGCAGCCAGGCTTCGAGGTAGAGGATGCCCACGTCGATGTTGTGGCGCAGGCCCGCTTCGGTGATCGTCCCGGTCGGTACCTGCAGCAGGTCCTCCGCAGTGAGGTGGAGATCGTTGAGCCGCCGCTCGAGCTGGTGCGGCCCCGGCACGAGAGAAGCGAAGACGCCGTGCGCCAGCCCGACGAGTCCCGGATGCGCCACCCAGGTGCCGTCGTGGCCGTCCTGGGCTTCGCGTTCCTTGTCGGCCCGCACCTTGGCGAGAGCGGCCTCGTTGCGCGCGGCATCGTCCTTGATGGGGATCTGTGCCGCCATCCCGCCCATCGCATGGGCCCCGCGGCGATGGCAGGTCTCGATGAGCAGCTGACTGTACGAACGCAGGAAGTGCCGGGTCATGCCGATCTGGTCACGATCGGGCAGCACGGACTCGGGGTCGTTGCGGAACTTCTTGATGAAGCTGAAGATGTAATCCCAGCGGCCGCAGTTGAGCCCGGTCGCGTGGGGCCCCAATTCCCAGAGGATCTCGTCCATCTCGAATGCCGCTAGGATGGTTTCGATCAGGACCGTGGCGCGGATCGTGCCGCGAGGAAGGCCGAGGTCGAACTGGGCGGCAGCGAAGACGTCGTTCCACAACCGGGCCTCGAGATGGTTCTCGAGCTTGGGCAGATAGAAGTAGGCCCCGGTGCCGCGCTCCGCCAGTGCCGCGGCGTTGTGGAAGAAGAAGAGGCCGAAGTCGAACAGAGCCCCCGCCACGGGAGTGCCGTCCACGAGCAGGTGTCGCTCCGGCAGGTGCCAACCCCGGGGCCGCACCACCAGGGTCGCGGTCTTGTCGCCGAGGGCGTAGCGCTTGCCCGTTTGCGGGTCCACGTGCTCGATCGTGCCCCGCACAGCGTCGCGCAGGTGGATTTGCCCGTCCACGACGTTGGACCAGGTGGGGCTCAGAGAATCCTCGAAGTCCGCCATGAAGACGTCGGCGCCGGAGTTGAGCGCGTTGATGATCATCTTGCGGTCCGCCGGACCGGTGATCTCGACGCGCCGATCGACGAGGTCCAGCGGTGCCGGCGGCACCCGCCAGCCACTGGCGCGGAGGCGCGCCGTGTCGGGGAGGAAGGCCGGCCGCCAGCCGTCATCGAGGCGCAGTTGGGTGAGATGGCGCGCCTGCAGCAGCTCCTGCCGGCGCGGTTCGAAGCGCCGGTGGAGACGGGCGACGAAGTCGAGCGCCGCCGGGGTCAGAATCTCGCTCTGGGCGGGCGTGGGCTGGTGCTGGAGTTCGATGCTTCCCCCGGATGGCGCAGGCGGCAGCATGGGGCTTCTCCATCGTTGGATGCGGTGGTGCACACCGGCGCGGCTCCAAGGCGTCCCCTGCCAGGGGCGTCTCGAGCCACGACGTCGTGTTTCTAGGCGGAACAGCTTCGATCGGAGCAACGATCGAAGATTGGACAACCCAATTTTAACCGAGCTGGAAGGTGGGTGTAAATGGGGCCAAGGCCTTGCGGCCCTCAGGCCCCGTCCCTACCATGGCGGGCCATGAACCGCGACTTGATCCAGCCCATCACCCTGAAGAGCGTGTTGCTCTTCCCACCCACGGTGCGGCTCGAGCGGGGGAAGCTGACGCAGCTCTATTCCACCGTCTGCGCCTACAAGCCGTACACCCAGTTCGCCTTCCTGCCCGACGGGGCCCGGTTGTTCAACGATCCGGCGACGCAGCTCCGTTTGGCGGCGGACCGCCTGGCCTTCCAGGAGCGCATCCCGGAGAACCAGTCGAGCTACGGCGTCGTCCGGGACTACGAGCGCATGGTGGAAGACTTCTGGAACCTCTTCACCCCCGGGATCTTCGTCACCCAGGAAGTGGTGATGGAAGCCGTGTGGCCCCTGGAAAATGGCTCGGCCACCGACTTCATCGAGGACCGCTTCCTCCGCCTGCGGCGGCAAGAGGTAGCTGCCTTGGGTGCCGACTGCGCCGGCATCGGTCTCAAGCTCGTCTTGCCGCGCCACGGCCCGACGAAGGCGGTGGAGGTGCGGATCGAGCCCCTCTTCCGCGATCCGAAATACCTCTTCCTCGCTGTTTCCACCCAGGAAGTGCAGCCCATCCAGTCCCCCAGTGCGGCGGGAGAGCGGGTGCGCTGGGTGGAGCATTTCCTCGGCCACGAGCTGGCCGATCTGATCGGCACCAAGGTCTCCTGAAGCGAAGGCAGCGGCGTGCGGCGCGTGCTCAGTGCGCGGCGGCGACGGCGGATTCGGTTTGCAGATCGATGAAGTTCTGCTGCGCCAGGGCGCGCTCGACGGCGTCGGCGCTGTGCTCGGCCAGATCGCGATAGATCTCCAGAGCCTGCAAGGGCTCGTCGTCCCGCAGCAGCAGCGCCAGGCGGTGCAGGGCCGCCAAACGGCAGGCATCGCCGCGCGGCTCCAAGCTCTTGGCGCGCGCATACGTGCTCCGTGCCTCGTCGCCGCGCTGCAGCGCCTCGAGGCAGAGGCCGGCCTGATAGACGCTGGCGGCGCGGTAGGCTGCCACGGCCTTCTCCGCTTCCCAGACGTGGGTGAAGTCCTGCACCGCGTCCTCGAGCCGGCCGAGGGTGCGCGCCACGACGCCCATGCGGAACCAGGCTTCGGGAGCGCGCGCGTCGGTGGGGAAGCGACGGACGAAGCGCTCGTAAGCACGCAACGCCTCGGCATGGTTCCCCGCCAGATCGTGACACACCGCCAGGTCGAAGCGGGCAATACGCTCCATCTCGGTGCGGTGGGCGATGATCCGGGTCTTCTCGTTGTACTGCGCCCGGCGCAGCCTGAAGGTCGCCGGGCCGCTCTCCGGCCGCGGGCGCGCCACCTCCGCCTGGGTGGTGAAGGCGACGACGTCGGTGTAGGCACTGAGCGCCTGCTCTAGCTCGCCGCGGCGCATCTGCTCGCAGGCCATCTCGAGCAGTGCCTCCGAGAGGGCATCGCTGCGCGGGCTGCGCACCCGCAGCTCCAGCAAAGAGTTCTGTGCTTCCTCGACGTGCCCCAGAGCGATGAGCGTCTGGACCCGCACCGCTAGTGCGTTTTCCGCCAGCGGATGCTCGGGGTGTTGGGTGAGAAGCAGCCCGTACAAACGCGCCGATTCCTCGAGACGCCCCTGTGCGTACGCCGCTTGCGCGGTGCGGAGCAGGAGATCCGCGGGCAGTGTCGGGACCTGGACGACGACACCCGGATGGCCGTTCTTCAAGAGTCCCCAGAAGAACTCGGGCCACCCAGCGAGTGCCAATGCCAGACCCAAGAGGGCGCAGAGGACGGCGGCCCGCCGGCGCGCGGGGCCATGCAGTCCCGCGGCTTCCCGTCGTTGCCGTCCGAGTCCTGTCTGACGGGACGGTGCAGTGGATGTCAGGTCTTCCGTTCTCATGCCAGTCTCCACACAGCAGTTGACATGCCATGCGGCGCAAAAGGTCTCGTGGTGGCGCAGCCTGACTCGGGACCGGGAGGGTTGCCCTGCCAACAGGGGGCGCGCCCCACCCTGCCTCGAAAGGGGGTTGTCGGGGTCCGAAGGGCTGGCTAGTCTAGCCCCTTGCGCCGCCTGAGCGCTTTGGAGGCTCCATGGGTTTGTTGAGCGGCAAGCGCGCCCTCGTTCTCGGCATCGCCAACGAGCGCAGCCTCGCCCACGCCATCGCCCGGAAGCTCGCGGACGAAGGAGCCACCCTGGCTCTCACCTATCAAGGCGAGGCGCTGGAGGAGCGTGTCCGGGGCTTGGCCGAGCCGCTGCGGGCGGCGCTGGTTCTTCCCTGCGATGTCGGCAAGGACGAGGACATCGACCGGCTCTTCGGCGTGGTGGGGAAGGAATTCGGCGGCCTCGACATCCTGGTGCACGCCATCGCCTTCGCTGGGCGGGAGGCGCTCACTGGGCCGTATTACGGAGTGACCCGGGCTGCTTTCGCCCAAGCCATGGACGTGAGCGTCTATTCCTTCACGGCACTGGCGCGCGGCGCCGCGCCCTTCATGACCCAAGGCGGGGCGCTCCTCACCCTCACCTACTATGGTTCCGAGAAAGTGGTGCGGAATTACAACGTGATGGGGGTCGCCAAGGCGGCGCTGGAAGCGAGCGTCCGCTATCTGGCCGCCGATCTGGGAGCGCAGGGGGTGCGGGTGAACGCCATTTCCGCCGGCCCGGTGAAGACGCTCTCGGCCAAGGGCGTGCGGGACTTCAACAGCGTGCTCAGCGTCGTGGGGGAGAAGGCGCCCTTGCGCCGCAACATCGACGCCATGGAAGTGGGGAGCGCGGCGCTCTTCCTGCTTTCCGATCTCGCCGCTGGAATCACCGGCGAGATCCTGTACGTGGACGCGGGCTACAACATCATCGGCATGTGAGGCACGCCACCAGGCGGCGCCGGGTGGGCCGCCCGGGCGTGCAGAGCGGAGGTGCGGCGATGCCGCCAGCAGGAAGCTTCGAGCACGAGATCCTCGTCCAAGCCACGGGCATGCAAGTTCTCTTCGCCTTCCTGGACGCGGCGGCCATCAAAACCTGGTGGGGGGCGCGCAACGCCGTGGTCGAGCCTCGGCCCGGAGGCCTGTGGGTGGTGCAGTGGGAGTCGGGGTTCGGCGGCGAGGACGATCTCTTGGGCCCTCTCGGCGGCACGCTGGCCGGCATCCTGGACCGCTCCCAGGCAGGGCACTTCGTGCACTTCGGCGCGCTGCACTGGCTGACGCCGCGGGGCGAGGTCTTCGGCCCCACCCGCTTCGAGATCGAGGTGCGCTCCAAGAGCAACCCGCGCGAGGCGCCAGCGCTGCTCCGGGTGACCGGTAGCGCCTATCCATCCGGTCCACGCTGGGATCGCGTCCTCGACTTGCACCGCCGCGGCTGGGAGAGGACCATCCGGGATCTCAAGACCTGGTGCGAAACGCAGGCACCGGCGCAGCCCGAGCCGCACCTCATGGGTCTTGGCGAGTCGTATCTCGCCGAAGCGGTGCTGCAGCGCCGCCGCATCTCGTAGCGCGTCCCTCTCTCCCTTGCTCGATCCGCTGAGGAGGACTCATGGGACGACATCGAGTCGCGACCGCGATCGTGCTGTGGGGCCTCCTCGGTTGCCGCGAGCAGAGCCCCCTCGCCCCAGATGTCGAGCACAGCCCCTTCGCCGCAGACGTGCCGCTCGAGATCTACCTGCTCGATGATTTTCGGCACGAGCCCGTCGACGTTGCGGTCGATGGGAAGCAGCTCTACACCGGGACCGTAGGCGCGGTGCCGTTTTCAGGTCCGGCGGTCACGATCAACGCGATCGAGAAGCCTGGCAGGCACCGCCTCGAAGTGCGCGTGGCGGAGCAACACTCCACCTCGGAACTGGTCCTCGCTGCACCTACGTATGTGATCATCACTCTGGGCGAGCAGAACTTGTTGCGCATCACGGTCACACGGGAGCAGCCTTTCTGGATGTAGAATGTGCCTCGGCTCAACCTGAGTGAGTCGCCACCGAGGGTCGAGGAAGCTGCACGCCATGAGCGAAGTGTCCGTCTTCCGGCTCTATCTGCTCAGGGCCATGTACCTGCTGCTCGCTGCCGGCCTGGGCATCACCATCTGGCCAGGGATCCTTGCACCGCCGGACGATCTCTCCCACATGGCAAGCGTCGTGCGCAGCGTGCTCGGGGCGATTGGCCTCCTTGCGCTCCTGGGAGTTCGCTATCCTCTCCAGATGCTGCCGCTGCTTCTCTTCGAGCTCCTATGGAAGTTCATCTGGGTTCTCGCCTTCGGGCTTCCCTTGTGGCGCAGCGACCGACTGGACGCAAACACGGGAGAGACGCTCCGCGACTGCCTCATGGGAGTGGTCCTGGTGGCGATCGCGATGCCCTGGGGCTATGTCTTCACTCACTACCTGCGCAGGTCGGGAGATCGCTGGAGCAGAACGAGACAAGGCGTCCCAGCCGACGGGCCTCGTCCTGCGGGTTCGGCCCACGGCTGAAGGCCCGGTGGTTTTGGGCAGAGGAGCCGATCAAGCCTTCACGGGCACTCGAGAGGAGAACCAGGTCATGAGTTCAAAGCCGCTTGTCCTCAGACCAGCCGATCGCAAGCCAGCTCTTACCGTCCTCGGCACTCAGGTCGCTGTTCTCGCCTCAGGAGCAGATATTGAAGATCAGCAGATCACGGTGCAGTCGGGTGACGAAGGAACGGGACCACCGCCACACAGCCACGATTGGGACGAGACGTTCTACGTGACCCAGGGCCAGGTGGTATTCACCTGTGCGGATGAAACCACCCGGTGCGCTGCAGGTACGCTCGTCCATGTTCCGGCCGGTACCGTTCATGCATTTCAGTATGGTTCGGGTGGCGGTGAGGTGCTGGAAATCACCGGGAAACGAAGCAATGCGGTGCCGATGTTCACTGCACTGGATCGCGAGATTCCACCCGGATCGCTGGATGTCGCAAAAGCGATCCAAGTGCTGGGTCAGAACGGGGTCAAGGTCCACATGTGATGCGGTGCGCCTGGTTCCGGGCCCGTGGGCTGCCCATGCCGGCTTTCGTCGTCGCGAGGGCCGCGTGAGCCCGAGCACGACCGAAGTCGGGGACCCGATCCAACGACACTCCGGCGCAGAGATGCCATTCTCAGCCAGCGGTGACGCGATGCTCGTTCTTGTCGTCGGTGGCACCCGCGGAACTGGGCTGCTTGCCGCGCGTTTGCTCCAGCAGCAGGGCTACGGCGTCCGCGTGCTGGCAAGAGATCCGAGGGGAGTGAAAGCGCACACCGGCCCGAGCATCGAGATCGTCCAAGGCGACGTCACGAAAGCGGAGACTCTCGTGCCGGCCGTGCAGGGCGTCCGGGCCATCCTGTACACGGCGGGGGTTCGCAGTGGGCATTGGGCTGGAGAGGATCGGATCAAGCACACCGATTTCGAAGGGGTCACGCACACCTTGTCGGCCGCTCGCACTGCTGGTTCTGTGGAGCGCTTCGTCTACATGACTTCGATCGGTGGGGTCGCGCCGTCGTTCTCGGCGACGCTTCTGAACCTGGTCAAGCGCAACGTGCTCAAGTGGCGCCGGCGCGCCGAAGACGCGATTCGCGTGAGCGGCATGAACTACTCCGTCGTGCGCGCTGGATTCCTGGTGAATGCGCCCGGAGGGGGGCGCTCCGTACAGATCAGCCAAGGCGACCTGCCGCTCGGGCCGCGTTATCGGATCGCCCGAGCCGACGTAGCGGAAGTCCTCGTGGAGGCGCTTTACCATGGTGGGGCGTCGCACGCGACCTTCGAGGTGGTCTGGGGAGATGGGCCCCGTCGACAAGGAGTCGCGGAGATGTTGAGCCGGCTCCGGCCGGACTCCACAACGGCCTAGCAGCCCGCAGAGGTGACTCCCAATGAGAATCCTGGAAGCGTCAGATAGGAGACCGCCGATGTTGTCTGAGACGTCGATCGCGTATGCTCGGTGCAATGATCCGCCGCTCTCTCGGTAGCGAGGAAGGTCAGCAGAAGAATGCCTCTGCCGTCGTTCGGCAGACGAAGTGAGGTCGAGCGAGCGTGACTAGGAGCGTGAATGGGAGGGAAGCTGCATTCCTGATCCTGCTTTTCCTGGGCACGATGGCACTCGTGGGGGGCCTGCTGTGGACACGGCTGCACTGGCGGGCAGACCTCGCGCCATACGGCCGGCAGACACGCTGGCTCGACGTCGCCCTGCATCCGGAGCGCTACGCGAAGCTCCACGCTTTGCACGTCATACGAACGCTGAACCTTACAGGAGCTCTGCTTGTGGCGAGCGCATTCGGCATCCTGGCGTACGAGGCATTCAGGAGTTTCGCTGGCCGATGAATACTCCGCTGGGGGCGAGAGAGATGGGGATCCAAGGGATCGACCATGTGCAGCTGGCGATGCCGGCTGGCCGAGAGGCAGAAGCCCGCGAGTTCTACTCTAGACTCCTAGGTCTTCCCGAGGTTCCGAAGCCGCTCGCCCTCGCGCAACGGGGTGGCGCCTGGTTCGAGAGCGGGTCGGTCAATATTCATCTCGGGGTCGAAGCAGACTCTCGTCCTGCCCGGAAGGCGCATCCGGCCCTGCTCGGGCGCGACCTCTCGGTGCTGGTCGAGTGTCTTCGCGAAGCGGGTGTTGATGTAGTGGAAGAGCCTCTCCCCGGTTTTTCTCGCTTTTACGTCGCTGATCCCTTCGGGAATCGCATCGAGCTGATGGAGCCCATGCCGTGACGCTTGGCTGCGAAGCAGTCTGAGAACGCTTTGTCCGTGAAGCGGCCCCTAAGGCTCTGGCCGGAAAGGCGGCGAAACTCCATGGAGCCGATCATTGACCACATACAGATCAGCGTCAAAGACATGCGCATTGCGGTGCCATTCTACGACAAGCTCCTGCCTCTCTTGGGGTTCAGCATTCAAAACAGGGTCAGCGCGGTCATCGAAGAGCACGAGCTTCACGTCGTGGAGTACACCCATCCACGGTTGGCATTTGCCATCAGCTCACCGAGGCAGGCTTTCATCGGTGAGACGGTCCATCGCAGAAAGCCGGGAGCACTCCATCATCTCGCGTTCAAAGCGGCGTCTCGCGTCGAGGTCGACAGGTTGCATGTTGCACTGAAGGCAATGGAGGCCACGATCGTGAGTCCGCCCCGAGAGTATCCAGAATATACCCCGCCCGGCTACTACGCTCTCTTCTTCAAGGATCCGGACGGCATCAAGTACGAGATTGTATGCCATGGGCACCATGGAGCCTAACGGACGCCCCGGTTCAGCGGCGGGCCGCGCAGCGGACCGTCCGCTGCAACCGGTTGTTAGGCCGCAAATGACCACGCGCACCCTTGAACAATCAGAATCTCTTCCCATTAGGTCTCGCGGACAGGCTCGTAGGTAAGGAGGGCGAGGTCGCCCGCGACGGTCTTGTTTCCGATGAGGCGCATGGGTTTCTTGTCGCTGGTCTCGGCGAAAAGGCGCTTGCCGATCCCGAGTACGACTGGGTAGATCATCATCCGCAGCTCGTCGACGAGATCGTGCTCGAGCAGCGTGTGCAGGAGCTGGAAGCTGCCGGCGACGACGATGTCGCCGGTTACGTGCTGCTTCAGTCTCGAAGCCTCACTCACCGCGTCGCCCTTGAGCACCGTCGTGTTGTTCCAGGCGGGAGCTTGGAGCGTCGATGACACGACGTACTTCGGCTTGCTGTTCAGCCTATCCGCCAGGGCGCCAGTCCGGGATGGCCACCGCGCGGCCAAGAACTCGTAGGTGCGTCGACCCAGCAGCATGGCTTCGGTACCCAGCGCCTCGTCGAGCGCGACCTTGGCTGCTTCTTCACGACCCCGGTCGCCGATACGACCGACCCAACCGCCGTGCCTGAACCCCTCGTCACCGGCCGGGTCCTGGATGACGCCGTCGAGCGTGACGTTTTCGGTGACGATGATCTTTCCCAATTCGGTTCTCCTTTCGTGGGTGCCGCCGCGCGCTCGAGGAAGCCTGTGAAGTACCTGTGCAGACTTCGGAACGCGTGCTCCTCGTTCATGCCGCGCCTAACGCTCCGGTTCAGCGGCGGGCCGCGCAGCGGACCGTCCGCTGCAACCGGTTGTTAGACGCCAGCGCCTGAGTTCTCAAGGCTTACGTTCCATGGGATTCTCTCGGGAGGTCTGCTGCCGGAGCTGTTGGGCGAGCCCGATGAGAATTCCTTCGGGACCCCGGATGTAGCAGAGCCGGTAGATGTCTTCGTAATTGACGACTTCATCGACCACCGTCGCACCGAGCTTGCTGAGCCGGGCGAGGGTGTCTTCGATGTCCTCGACGGTGAACATGACGCGCAGGTATCCCAACGAGTTCACGGGGGCTGTGCGGTGATCGGACGCGATGGCGGGGGCGTCGAAGCGCGAGAGCTCGAGGCGGCTGTGGCCGTCGGGGGTGCGCATCATGGCGATCTCGACGCGCTGGCCGCGCACTCCGGTGACGCGGCCGGCCCATTCGCCTTCGATGGGCATGCGGCCTTCGAGGGTAAGGCCGAGTTC
>DASRJW010000017.1 GCA_035649275.1 Candidatus Krumholzibacteriia bacterium | reverse complement strand
TCATCTCGCCTTCTTCGAGGTTCCGCCAGTGCACCTGCGAACGCACGTAACCCGGGAGCACGTGCTCCGGGAATCCCCACTCGGCGAGCGTGGGCGAGTAGAACTCGAGACGGCCGGTGGGTGTCTTGAACCCCGCACGCTGAGTGCCATCGTCTTGCGGCACGCCAGCCGCGGCGGGTGGCGCCACCCGTGCGCTCGCCGGCTTCCCGCCCGCGGCTCCGGTGGCGGGGGGGGCAGCGCTCTCCTTCTCGTAACGTTCCTGGCCGGAGTAGGGCACCTCGAAGGCGCCGAAACGCCGCATGTAATCGAGTGGCTGGAGCCCGTGGCGTGCTGCCGCCTCGGGCAAACCCGGCACTGCCTTATCGAAGATCTCGGCGTAGTACTCGTCCAGAGTCACCGGCCGGCCAGGTTCGCGCTTCGATTCGTAGTAGCGGAAGATGCCGCGCTTGCCGTCCGGATCGATGGCGTGGGTGAGAGCGATCCAGAACTCCGCTTCCTCCCACACTTCTCCCGGGTTCATGCCCAGCGTGGTCGTCGGCGTTTCGCCCGCCCGCCGCCGGCGCTCGCGCTCGATGGGCTGCCGGAAACCGATCCAGGTGCCCGCATGCGTTTCCTGGCTCATGAGATCGTGCCGTTCCGGCCCGAGTCCCGTGGGCAGCACATAGTCGGCCCACTGCGCCGTCTCCGACCAGATGGGCGTGATCGCCACGTGGCAACCCACGCGCGCCTCGTCCTCCAGCATTTCGATCCAGGAGCAGCCGTCGGGATTCGTCCACACCGGGTTGTAGACGCGGGTGAAGTAGACATCCAGCTTCCTGTCCTTTTCACGCAGCAGGTGCGGCAGGAGGAAGCTCATCTCGTAATGGCTGAGCGGGTACTCGCGCGGCCAGATGAGCTCGTTCCAGCGTCCGACCGCGGGCGGCTCCAGGCTCGGTTTGGGAACGAACTTGTCCCAGGTGTTCGGATTGACGCCTCCCGGCGTCCCCACGCTTCCCGTCAACACATGGAGCAGGAAGAGACAGCGCGCCACCTGCCAGCCGCCGAGGTTGCCGCTCGCGGTGTTACGCCACAAGTGGCTCGCGAAGCGCGTTCCCGCCGCGGCGATTTCGTTCGCGAGCTTCTCCACCACGTCGGCGGGCATGCGGCACTCTTCCGCCACGAACTCCGGCGTGAAGGCCGCGTACTCCTCCAGCAGTCGTTCGGCGAAGCGCTCGAACGTCCCCGTCCCGCCGGGATCGCAGGCCGCCAGGTACTCCCGCCAGTTCACCCAGCGCCGGACGAAGTCGCGGTTCCAGCGGCCCGTCCGCAGGAGCTCCCGCGCCACGCCGAGAAGGAGGGCGCTTTCCGACCCCGGCCAGGGCGCGAGCCACAGATCTGCGTGCGAGGCCGTGTTGCTGAGACGCGTGTCCACGACGGCGATACGAGCGCCGGCCTGCTTGGCATCCATGATGCGCTGGGCATGCGGATTGAAATAATGCCCGGTCTCGAGATGCGACGAGAGCAGCAGGATGAAGCGCGTGTCGTGGTAGTCCGGTGACGGCCGATCGGCACCCATCCAGAGGGCGTAGCCGAGCCTCGCCGAGGAGCTGCACACGTTGGTGTGGCTGTTGTGCCCATCTACGCCCCAGGCCTGCAACATGCGGGTGGCGAAGTGGTCATCCCCGGGGCGTCCGACGTGGTACATGACGCCGTCGTGCCGCCCGGCGTCGAAGGCAGCGCGAATGCGCTCGGCGATGTCCTGCAGCGCTTCTTGCCACGTGGTGCGGACGAATTGCCCCGATCCTCGCGGTCCGGACCGGCGCAGCGGATAGAGGATGCGCTCGGGATCGCGGATCTGATTGAGCGTCGCCGGCCCCTTGGCGCAAACGCGGCCGCGGCTACCCGGGTGCACCGGGTTGCCCTCGAAGCGCGCGATGGAGCCGGTGGCCTTGTCGACGAATGCGAGCAGTCCGCAAGCCGATTCGCAGTTGAAACAGATGGTTGGGATGCACTGGAAATGACGCTCCCGCCGCTCGGGCCAGGCGGACGCGTCCCATTCCACCCAGTCGTCCCAGCGCTCGGGTGGCGGGGCGACCGAGAGCTCCCATGGGCCCTGGCGTGGCGCCTCAGGACCCGGCGACGCGGGGCGCGACGCCTCGGGGCCCGATCCGCGCTGCTCCTCGCGCTCCGCCATCGTCATTCCTCCGTCGTCAACTGATGGGCAAAGCTTGCCCGGCACGTACCAGGATGTCTTCTTCGACGTAGAGCCCCAAGAGCGCCAGGAGCGACGCCGCGGCCCAGAGTGGCGGCGGCATGAAAAAGAGGGCGAGACCGATGGCTACCACGGTCCCCAGTCCGACACCCACCACCCAGTGCCGGCGCGCGAAGGGCCCATGAGACACGAGCCGCGCGGCGCGAGCGTACTCTGCTTCCCGCTTGGGAGGCGCGAGCTTGGCTTCCACGAGGGTGAAGGCGAGATGCCACAAGAGCCCGACGATGAGCACGCGCCGGAGGATCCCGATTGCTTCGAGACCGAGTCCGATGAAGGGCGCCACCAAGATGAGCAGCGCCGCACCCGCTACCACGGCCTGTGCGATCAGATGCAGCCACAAACCGCGCTTCATCCACAGCACGCGACCGCGGGATTGACCGAAGAGCCAGCCGGTGTATCCGGCGCACAGCGCCGCCAAGAGCGCCGCGAGGCCGAGAACGATTCCGTGTAACAGGTTGCCACCCCAACCGGTGCCAGCGTTCGCCCCGAGGAGCACCATCCACCCCACCACCACGCCGCCGAAGGCGGTGAGCACGACCGCGCCACGGGCGATCCAGGAACTCCAGTTGGGCCGCCGCAGGATGAAATAGAAGCGCT
This sequence comes from Candidatus Krumholzibacteriia bacterium, assembly GCA_035649275.1. Classification (NCBI taxonomy): domain Bacteria; phylum Candidatus Krumholzibacteriota; class Candidatus Krumholzibacteriia; species Candidatus Krumholzibacteriia bacterium. Next base: position 7,754 of record DASRJW010000017.1, on the reverse strand, counting down.
CGGGCCGCTTCAGGTCCGCCACCAAGAGAACAGCCGTCGCGAGCAGGAAGAGGAGGGAGAGGAACGGAACCCAGACCGCGCTGCTTCCGCCTTCGCGCCGCACCGACGGCACCAGGAACGCGCCAGCCAATACCACACCGGCGGCGAGAGACTTGGTGAAGAGATAGCTCGTCACCTTCCCGCCCCAGGCCGGCAGGTGGGCGACGTCGTACACCGTCCGCCCTTCGGCACGACGCTCCAGTGCTTCGAAGGTCTGGGCATCGAGCTGCACGCCTGGGATCTGGTTCGCCCACAGGAATCCGCCCGCCGCGTTGGCGGCCAGGGGCTCGACTCCGGTGACGTGAGCTTCTTTGTAATAGACGTTGGGTCCGGTGCGTGCCTCGGTCTTGCGCGCCACCAGCTCCTCTTCGCGACGCATCTTCGCCACCCGGCTTTCGGGGTCGTGGAAGTCGCCGGGGATGATCGCCTCTGTCGGGCAGACGATGGCGCAGGCTGGCGCCAGGCCGCGCTCGACCCGATGGGCGCAGAAGTGACACTTCTGCGCCGTGCCGTTTCCTGGGTGGATGTAAAGCGCATCGTACGGGCAGGCTTGCAGGCAGCCCTTGCAACCGATGCAGACGGCCGGATCCACGTCCACGATGCCGTCGGCGCGCTTTTCGAGCGCCGAGACCGGGCAGATCTGCACGCACGGTGCGTCGGTGCACTGGTTGCAGCGCAACACGGTGAAGTGGCGCTTGACCGCCGGGAAATCGCCTGTCTCGGTGTACTTCACCCAGGTGCGGAAGGCGCCAAGGGGGACGTCGTTCTCGGCCTTGCAGGCCACGGTGCAGGCGTGGCAGCCGATGCACCGGGTTTGATCGATGACGAAGCCGAGCTGCATCGTGTCTCCGTAGATGCGCTGCATGGTAGGCGGTCTACTTGGAGCCTGCAAGCAGCCCGTTGCCATTCACTCCGGGGCCGACGATACTGCCACTTTGGCCCGCCTACGCCAGGCGGCAGATCCGGAGGCGTCCCCATGGCCCTGTCCATCCGCAGCGTCGAGTACTTCAATACCACCGTCCGCGACCGCCCGGGGGCGGCCCACGAGGTCCTGTCCCAGCTGGCTGCGGCGAAGGTGAATCTCCTCGCCTTCAGCGCCGTACCCACCGGCGCCGACCAGGCGCAGCTCGTCATCTTCCCGGACAACGTGCGGGAGTTCGTCCGCGCCGCCGAGGACCACGGCCTCGTGCTCCTCGGGCCGAGCCGCGCCCTCCTCGTGCAGGGGGACGACAAGCTCGGCGCCTTCGCCGACATCCACCGCAAGCTCTCGGAGGCGCAGATCAACGTCTTCGCCTCCAACGGCGTCACCGATGGCCGCGACGGCTTCGGCTACATCGTGTACGTGCGCCCGGAAGATTTCGATCGCGCCGCTCGCGTTCTCGGCGTCTGACCCAGGACGGGCCGCATGCAGGGAGAATGGACGCCCCGGGACCTGGATCTCTTGCGCCAGCATGCCATTCCCGTGGAAGAAGCGGAGCGCCAGCTCCGTCTCTTCGCGCGGCCGCCACATTTCTTGCAACTCGACCGGCCTTGCACCCTCGGGGACGGCATCCGGCATCTCGACCAGACGGAGCGCGCCGCCTGCCTGGAAGCCTACGAAGCGGCTCGGCTCGCCGGACGCTTTCTCAAGTTCGTGCCCGCTTCGGGTGCGGCGAGCCGCATGTTCGCGCCACTCCTGGAGGCGCTGCACGGGCGCTCGTCGCTGCGGCGTGATGATCTGGCGGCAAGACACGACGATGCAGCGGACGAAGTGCTGTGCTTCGCGGACTCCTTGCCGCTCTTCGCCTTCCACGACCAGCTGCGCCGCTCCCTCGCCGCTTCGGGCCTCGACCTCGGCACCCTCCTCGCCGGCGACCTGCGCCCCGCTCTCGAGCATTTGCTGACCGCGAAGGGACTCGCCTACGGCGACGTCCCCAAGGGGCTCCTTCCCTTCCATCGCTATTCCGGAACGCCGCGCACCGCCTTCGAGGAGCATCTCGTCGAGGCGGCGCACGCCATCGCCGATCGCGAGGGATGCTGCCGGCTGCACTTCACCGTGGCCCCCGAGTGGTTGCCGCGCTTCGAGGCGCTGCTCGCCTCCCGCCGGCCGGACCTCGAAACCCGCTTCGGCGTGCGCTTCGACATCGGCTTCTCCTCGCAGAAGGCCGCCACCGCCACGCTCGCCGTGGATCTCGAGGGCCACGCCTTCCGCAACGACGCCGGCGATCTCCTGCTCCGCCCTGGCGGGCACGGTGCATTGCTCGAGAACCTCGGCGCCCTCGGAGCCGATCTCGTCATGATCAAGAACATCGACAACGTCACCACCGAGGACCAGCTGGCCGACACCCTGCTGTGGAAGAAAGTCCTCGGCGGCTATCTCTGTTCGCTGCAGCAGCGTCTCTTCGCCCACGTGTCGCGGTTGCAGTCAGGCGGCGCCCCGGAGCGCGCCGTCGAGGAGGCGCTGCATTTCGTCCGCGACGACCTGGGCCTGACCGTACCCCCAGCGGTCACCGCGGCTGGGACCACGGCCCAACGCGATTTCCTCCTGCAGCGCTTGGACAGCCCCGTGCGCGTCTGCGGTATGGTGCACAACCGTGGTGAGCCCGGCGGAGGCCCCTTCTGGGTGCGCGGCGCCGACGAGGAGTCGACGGTGCAGATCGTGGAGCGCGCCCAGATCGACACGAGCAACCCGGAACAGCAGCGCATCTTCGCCTCCATGACCCACTTCAGCCCGGTGGATCTCGTCTGCGGCTTACGCGACGCCCGCGGTCAGGCCTTCGCACTGCAGCGTTATGTGGATCACGAGGCGGTCTTCATCTCGGAAAAGTCGAGCGCCGGAAGGAAGCTACGGGCTCTGGAGCACCCCGGGCTCTGGAACGGCGGGATGTCGCGCTGGATCACCCTGCTGGTGGAAGTTCCGGAAACCACCTTCAATCCGGTGAAGACAATCAACGACCTCTTGCGTCCCGCGCACCAACCGCAGTGACGCGCACACGCGCGAGCCCCGCTTCCCGTCGGCGTCTAGGCCGTAGGCGAGAAACTCCCTCGACCGGCCGCTGCCGTGCGCCCTCGGCCCAGGCGCGCTGACGGACCGGTTCCGCATCGGGTACTCTCTTGGGTCGCCGAGAAGGAGGGCCTCCTCTTGACCCGCGTCGGACTCTTTGGCTGGGGCATCGTCGCGCCCCGGTCCCCCGACATCGAGACCTTCGCCACCAATCTCGCCAGCGCCACCAGCTGGCTCGCCCCCTTCCATGGCTTCGGCCCCGACAACTTCCTCGTGGGCCAGCCCGAGTTCCGTTTCGAGACCTACAAGAAGTGGATCACCGAGCGTTTCACGCCGAACCGCTTCCACCAGCTCGAGGAGAAGATGGACCCGTCGACGCATTACGCCATCGGCGCGTTCGTGCAAGCCCTCGAGCAGAACCCCGGTCTGGAAGACGTGCTGCAAGACCTCGGCACGCAGGCGCATGTCTATGTGGGTACCGGTCTCGGCAGCTTGCCCACGTTGCACGATGAGACCCTGGCGCTATACCGGGCGCAGCGGCGCTGGAACCGCTTCTGGAGCCGCCCGGAGCGCAACAGCGCCTTCCGGCACTACGCCAACCTCGGTGAGGACGAACGCCGCACCGTCTCCGGCGTGCCGCCGGATCCGCGCAGCGTGGGGGAAGACAACCGCGACCAAACCGAGGATGTCTGGCTTGCTTACTGGGCTGCCCGCTCCTCCGAGCTCGCCGAGTACCTGCGCGAGGTGCGGGCCATCGAGGACCTGAGCGCCGAGGGCGAGATCGAGACGGCGAAGCTCCGCGTCATCCGCGAGAAACGCCGACTGCACGGCAAGCTGCAGGAGAAGTGGCAGACTCCGACACCGCCTTGGGAAGTGGTGTCGGCGAAGGTGATCTGGAACATCCCCAACACGCCGGCGAGCCAGATCTCCATGCTCGGGCGCATCGTCGGTGCCACCTTCGCTCCCGTCGCCGCCTGCTCCACCTTCGGCGTGGCTTTGAAACTGGGGATGGACGCGATCCAGCGCGGCGAAGCCCGCGCCGTCGTCGTCGGCGCCACCGACCCGCCGCCGCATGCGCTGACCGTGGGGGCTTTCTACAACGCCCGCGTCTCCGCCGCCGACGGCATGGTCTCGAAGCCTCTCACCCGGCTCCGCGGCACCCATGTCGCCGGCGGGGCCGTTCTCTGGATCGTCGGCGATCTCGAGTTCATGACCCGGCGCGGCTTCTCTCCCCTCGGGATGGAGCCGCTCGCCGTGGGGGTGACCTCCGATGCCGAGCACATCATCACGCCGACGCGGGCAGGCCCAACGCGAGCGGTGCGCGCGGCGCTGGACGCCGCGGCGGTCGAAGCCGGCGACATCGCCGCCTGGGACCTGCATGCCACCGCCACGCCGGGCGATTACATGGAGGTGGAGACGCTGCGCTCCATCGTTCCCGATTCGGTGCTGGTCACGGCACGCAAGGGCACCTTTGGCCACGGCATGAGCGCCGGCGGCGGTTGGGAGCTCACCGCCCAGTACCTGGGTTACGCGCGCGGCCGGCATTTCCCGACCCCCCTCGGGGCGACGGAGCTCAACGCCGAGATCCGCAAGCTCCACGAACGTTTTGTTTTCGATCAGGAATGCAACGCCCAGGGGATCGCGGGCAAGCTCTCCATGGGCATCGGTGGGATCAACGCCTGCGTCATTTCACGGCCGTGGGAGCCGGCGCTCGCCAGCCGCAGGTGAAGCGGACGAGCGCGCCGACGCGAGAGTCGAGGCAAACCACTAGGATCGAGTCCATTCGCGACGAGGAGGTGCACGATGGCGAGCGTGAACCGTCCCCTGGGCACTTGGGGTTGGAATCTCGGTGCCGCGAGCGCGGCGGTGCAGGCGGAGCTCGCCGCCTGGCGCGAGCAGGACAAGGTGCGACGCTTGTGGGCCGGTGACACTTCTCTGTGGACGCGGAGCGACGAGAACCGCTGGCTCGGCTGGATGCGACTTCTCGACGGTGCGGATGGGGGCAGCAACGCCGCCGCACCGCTCGTACAACTCGCATCCGAAGTGGTCGCCGCCGGTTTCCGGCAGGTGGTGGTTCTCGGCATGGGTGGCTCGAGCCTCTGTCCCGAGGTGCTGAGCCAGACGTTCGCTCCGGCTCCGGGGTTTCCGGCGCTCCTCGTCCTCGACTCCACGGATCCGCAGCAGGTGCGCAGCCTCGAGCAACGCCTCGATCCGGCGCACACGCTCTTCCTCGTCTCCTCCAAGTCCGGGACGACGACGGAGCCCCATGTCTTCTACGAGTACTTCTTCGCCCGGGTGCAGGAGGCCGTCGGCGCCGAGCGGGCTCCGGGCCACTTCGTCGCCATCACCGATCCGGGTTCGAAGTTGCAAGCGCTCGCGGAACGCCTGACCTTCCGGCGCGTGGTGCCAGGTGCCCCCGACATCGGCGGGCGCTACTCGGCGCTCTCCCCCTTCGGCATGTGCCCGGCAGCGCTCATGGGCCTCGACGTCGCTGCTATCCTCCGGCGCGCCGCGCACATGGCGCGCGCCTGCGGCCCCGAGGTCCCTCCCGAGACGAACCCCGGTGTCGCCCTCGGCATCGCCCTCGGCACGCTGGCGCGCCAGGGGCGCGACAAGCTGACCTTCGTCGCGTCTCCGCACCTCGCCAGCCTTGGCGGCTGGCTCGAGCAGCTCGTCGCCGAGTCCACCGGCAAGAACGGCATCGGCATCGTGCCGGTGGACGGCGAGACCTTGGGCAAGCCCTTCGTCTACGGCGACGACCGCGTCTTCGTGGCCACGCACCTCGCCGAAGAAGCGGGCGGCGCGGAAGCCGCGGCGTTGCAGGCGCTCGCCGACGCCGGTCATCCGGTCGTCCGCATCACCATGCAGCACCCTCTCGACCTGGGGCAGGAGTTCTTCCGCTGGGAAATCGCTACCGCGGTGGCAGGCTCGGTCCTCGGCCTCCATCCCTTCGACCAGCCCGATGTCGAAGCGGCCAAGGTGGCGACGCGCGCGCTCACCGCGGCGTACGAGAAGGACGGGCGCCTGCCGGAGGAGAATCTGCTCCTCGAGGAAGAGAGCCTGCGCTTGTTCGCTGCACCAGCGCATGCGCGCCAGCTTCTCGCTGCCGCGCCATCCCCCGGCCTCGACGCGCTCCTCGCCGCGCACCTGCAGCTCCTCCGCCCGGGCGACTACTTCGCTCTCCTCGCCTATCTGGAGATGAACGCCGCCCATCGACGCGAGCTCCTGGAAATGGGCCGCCGCGTGCGGGACGGCAAACGCGTCGCCACCACTCTCGGCTTCGGTCCGCGCTTCCTGCATTCCACCGGACAGCTGCACAAGGGCGGACCGAACACGGGCGTGTTCCTGCAAGTGACCGCAGAGAGCAAAGCCGATGTGCCGATCCCCGGACGACCCTACGGTTTCGGCTTGCTCGAGAGCTTCCAGGCGGGCGGCGATTTCGCCGTCCTCGCGGAACGCGGGCGCCGGGTCTTGAGAGTGCACTTGAGCGGCGATGTCGGACGCAGCCTGGCGCGCTTGCGCGACCTCGTCCACGCCGCCGTGCCGGCGTGAAGCAGCGTAGCGAAAGGTGGAACCGTGGCCCTTCCGATCAGCATCGTCATCTTCGGCGCCTCCGGCGACTTGAGCCAGCGCAAGCTGGTGCCGGCGCTCTACACCCTGCAGGCCAAGAAGCGGCTGCCAGCGGAAGTGCATGTCGTCGGTTTCGCTCGCCAGCAGCACGACGACTCGAGTTTCCGCACCCTCATGCGCGACGCCTTGGCGAAGTTCGCGCCCCATGCTTTCACCGAGGCCACCTGGAACGCCTTCGCGCCGCGGCTCACGTATCTGTGCGGTAACCCCGAAAATGCCGAAGACTATGCTCGGCTGAATCAACACTTGCGCAGCCTGGAAAACGGCGAGGGCCATCGACTCTTCTATTTGTCCCTCCCGCCCCAGGTGTACGGGTCCGTGGTCGGCCACCTGGCGGCGACAGACATGCACTGCGAGAACCGCTGCTGGCGGCGGATCATCGTGGAAAAACCCTTCGGCTCCGATCTCGACTCGGCGCGCCAGCTGAACGCCATGCTCCTTCGTGTCTTCCAGGAGCAGCAGATCTATCGCATCGACCATTACCTGGGGAAGGAGACCTCGCAGAATATCCTCTTCTTCCGTTTCGCCAACACCGTCTTCGAACCGCTATGGAACCGTAATTTCGTCGACCACGTGCAGATCACGGTGGCCGAGCGCGAGGACGTCGGGCATCGCGCTGCTTTCTACGACGGCGCCGGGGCGCTCCGCGACATGTTCCAGAACCATCTCCTCCAGCTCTTGAGCCTTGTGGCGATGGAGCCGCCGGCGTCCTTCGACGCCGACGCCGTGCGCAACGAGAAGGCCAAGGTGCTGGCGGCGCTGCGTCCTCTGCGCCCGGAGCACGTGGCGGCGCACAGCGTCCGCGGCCAGTATGAGAGCTACGGCGAAACCAAGGGCGTGGCTTCAGGCTCGCGCACCGAGACCTACGCGGCGCTGGAACTCTACGTGGACAACTGGCGCTGGCAAGGCGTGCCCTTCTACCTGCGTTCGGGAAAGGCGCTGCAGGCGAAGGCCTCGCAGATCATCATCGTCTTCCGCCGCCCGCCGCACCTCATGTTCCCGCTGCCGCCGGGGGCGCAGCTCTCGGAGAACTACCTCGCCCTCCACATCCAACCGGACGAGGGCATCCACATGCGCTTCGAGGTGAAGGTGCCGGACACGG
>DASRJW010000016.1 GCA_035649275.1 Candidatus Krumholzibacteriia bacterium | reverse complement strand
TGGCATCCGACTCGGGCAGTTCGAGCCAGAGCGGGACTTGGAGAAGCGGTCCACGGCGGACGACGCGTTCGAGGAGTCCATAGCCGAGCCGGAGTACTCTTGCTCGCATTTCTCCGGGTACACGCCGGAGCGAGGCGCGCCAAGTGGCGTCATCCAGGGGCTCATGCAGGCGAGCCAGCGCCGCCGCCACCCGAGCCGCCCTTCCAAGCCTCGAGCCCCTGGGACTTCCTCCGGCCTCCTCGCCCTGCGTAGGAGAACGGTGAGAGGTGCTCGACCGATCATCACCACGATCGTCCACCGTCTCTGCGGGCTCCTGGTCCAAGGTTGGAGAACGATGAGAGGTGTCCCCGCTCCCTCCCTCCCCCACAGCGCTTCGAAGCCCCGGCGTCATCGCCTCGGCGATCTCGATCCGGCAGAGCAACCGCTCGCGCTCGCTCCAGCGCTCCTCGTCTCGAAAGCGCTTCACCTTCTGCGACCGGGCGTGGGTGATCCATTTCTTCTGGAGAGCAGCACCCCCCTTCGACCCCCGGAGCCTCCGAGCGATGCTCTGCGCCGCCAGCAGTCCGACCTCGCCCCCTTCGTAAGCCTCCCGCACCAACCACCACTGCCTGAGCTCCCGGGCGAGCGCCACCCGCCGCCACGCCGTCGACCCACCGACACCCAGGCGCTCCTCGGCGTAGGCCTCGAGGCCTGCCCATCCCAAGGCCGACCAGGCATCGTGCTCGTGCATCTCCAACAAGAGATCCGCCATGTCGATCTCGAGGCCATCTTCCAGCCGCACCAAGGACTCGAGGATCCGGAGCAGACGCTTGAGATCTCGCACCCGCGTCCGGCTCGAAGCTTTCGCCGCCTGCTGAGCGAGCTTCCCTTCGAGCCGGAGGAGTCGAAGCCGCAGCTTCTCGAAGCTCTCGAGACGCTGGAGCGCCCGGCGCATCGCCGGCGTGTGCAGCACGAGCATCGCCGCTTGACCAGGCTCCGGATCTGCTCGCCCTCCACTGCCGGAGGGCCGGGCGTATGAATCGTCGGTATGCGGCTCACCACCGCCCCGTCTCTTCTTGAAGCGCCGTTCTCGCCGCTTGGACAACCGGGGAACGAAATCCTCTGGCGGGAAACAACAGGCACTCATCGACTCGCCCACCAAGGCTGCGACGAACCTCCCCGGGCTCGTCTCTCCGCCCTCCAGGTTCCGGTACAGGTCCAGCTCCGACTCGAACATCCACTTCAAGTCGGGTGGCACCTGCTGCCGCACCACCACCCGAGGCTCTTCGGCGTCGTCAGCGCATACATCAGAGAGCATCGCCTTCGCTCCCGCTGCTTCCGCAGGCAGGCGAGGGACGGCAGTCCTCGACGAGCCTATCGCAGCCGCGACCACCGTCTTCAGGTCGAGGAGGGACAGCGTCCGCGCCCGGACGATCCATTCCCCGACGTCTCCTGCCGTCGCCACACGGCCCACCTGCAACGTTGCTACTTGACCCAGGGGACGACCACCGTCGGCACCACAGAGCGCTCCTGCCAGGCTCGGCAACCGCTCGAGCGTCCGGTGTAGGCGCACCAGGTCGTGCAGCCAGCGAGGGTCATGACGCAGGCGCTCACGGGCGAAGTCGCCGACGCTCTGGAAGCCGTAGCTCCGCCAGGCCTGATGCGCAAAGACGGAAGCCGCAGCCCGCGCCAGGGGCAAGACGAGCACCGCGCCGATGGCGGCCAGGCGCTGGACCACATGGTCGCTACAACGGACGGTGGCCGGCACATAGGGCCGGAAAGACCGGATGGCGCCGGCCGGGGCCGGCTTGTGCATCGATCTTTCGATACGCATAGGGTCGACCGCACTCTGGGAGGAGCGGGGTCTAGTGGGAGTGTTTCACTGAAGATGCACGAAGCCATGCTTAGAGTCAAGAGATATTTCTTAAAAACTTAGATGCTAGAATCGTGCCGATGTGGTTCGGGATGTAAACGCCATGTACACGCGAAACGCGTGCCAGTTCGAGTGCGCGATCGTCGTGAAACTTTTCACATGCAGGAGGAGAAACATCGGAACCTTCGAACTGTGAGACGCCTCGTGAAACTTTTCACATGCGGGAGAAGCGTGACTCTGGAGCCTGACTCTTTCACACACAGGCATGAGCACATCTGAGGCCACTGGGGCCGACGCCGAGGGGCACCACCGTGCATCGAGGGGCGCTTGGAGTGAGTTCAGAGTGGACAATGAGTGTCAACGCTGTGGACACTCATACACCGTGCCAGCTCCAAGGCATGATGGGCCAGATGGACGCGCTTAACCTTGCCAAAGACGTCCAGCCACCGATGAGAGCGTGTTCGACGCGCGCTCCATTGTGAAAGATCCGAAGTGAAGTGGGTCCAGGGCCACGGGCGCTTGGGAATCGCTTCAGAGGACAAAAGAAGGGGCCCCGTTCAGGAGAACGGGGCCCCGTACCTGCTGGCCGAGTCGATTCGCCGCCTTCGCGAGCGACTTCGGCTGCGGCCGTTGGCGGTGGGCTGCCCCTACTGGCGCAGTACGACGACGCGGGAAGTGTACCTCTGGGACCCCAGGATGCCGCGCACGTAGTAGAC